>JAIRKU010000009.1 GCA_031259945.1 Mycoplasmataceae bacterium | reverse complement strand
CTGGCCGCTCGACTTGCATGTATTAGGCATACCGCTAGCGTTAATCCTGAGCCAGGATCAAACTCTTAAAAATTGACGGATTCTATTTAGTTTTCAAAGAACTTGCACTACCCACTTTTAGTGAGTAGCGAATCAAATTATATAGTTAACTATATATATTTGTCAAGCAAATATTGATGAAAATTGTCAAAATATTGTTATAACAATACCGAGTTTTACTTACCAGAAACAACTATGAACGAATTTTCAATACAATTATTTCTTCTAACTATGAAAAACGTATGACTAAATTATCTTAAAATCTCAGGTTTGGTCCTCTCAAACTAAATATGTTCTGTTTGTGTCTACCAAATAGATAACTTATGATGATTAATAACAATTATTCGCCAGTCTAAATGCTAATTTATGAGAATAACACAAAATTTAAAATACGAATATTGAGAAGATTTAAAAACAACAATCTATTTAGCAAATTTAGAAAGTAATTTTCCAATCAAAGTAATTAGCAAAGATGGAATTATAAATTCTCATAAAGCTCGACTCAAAAATTGATTAGATGGGCGTGACTTTGTTATTTTTCATGAAAGGAAAGATAAGTTAAGGAGAAGTCTTCTAAGGCATAAGTTTCCAAGTTGTAATTCTAGCGAAATAAATTCATTCATTGAATTTGAAAAATATTTATACATTGCTGTAAATTGTTTATACGGCGAAAGCACACTCTAACTTATTTTTTTGTGCCCAATAGCCAATCTACAATGTTAATTATTTTAATACCATCATTGTTTCTAGACTCATTTTCTAAAGTCAAAATGATTTTTTCAAAGCCATCTTTTCTATCTAATAACACTCTTGATTCGCGCTCATAATTATTTTCATTAAGCGATTTAGTCACTTGATAGTAAACAATTTCATTGTCTTTTTTAGCAATGAAATCTATCTCGCGTTCGTAACGATCTTCAAACGTATAGATTTCATAACCTCTTTGTCTAAGCTCCAAATAAACTAAATTCTCTAGACGATAACTTAATAATTTGGTGGTATCGAAAGATAATATTCTGCTTAGAAGTCCCAGGTCACCAGCATAATATTTAACTTTTGTTTTAAAAATCCTTTTACCTTTTACATCATAATATTTAATTTTATGCAAGACCAACGACTCACATATTCATGTTAAATATTTTGAAATTGTCTTATCCGTTAATTTTGGTTCTTTTTGTGATTTTAGGTAATTTTCAATTTTTGTGGCATTAATCTTCTTACCGATATGCTCATATACAAAATTAATAACTTTGTCCAAAATATCTATGTTTTGAAATCTATGTCTTGTTTTAACATCTTTATTAATGGTATCGTCAAAAACTCACTTCAAAGTTTTTTGAATTAAATTTTCTTCATCATAATTTGGGACGATTATTCCTAATCCTCCATATTTTAAATATTTATTAAAAAGGCTATTATTTGAATATTCATTATTCAATTGTTCATGAAATAGTTTGAACGATATCGGAAATACATTAATGGGTGCACTTCGCCCAGTAAATAGCGTTGCAAGTTTTTCCGAAAACATTTTTGAATTAGAACCCGTTATGTAAATATCATATTTAAATTGTTTATTTTCAAATAATGTGATTATGCATTTTTCAAAATCTTTTATTTCTTGAATTTCATCAAGAAATACATAATTAATTTCGCTATGTGAACTTTTGTCCATCATTATGTTCAATAACGATTTTCAATTATGTGTGAGTAATCGTTTATCATTAAAATCATAAATTTGAATATTATTTATTGGGACATTGTATTTTTTAATTAAAATTTTTTTAAATTGATTCAAGATAGTAGATTTACCAGATCTACGAATTCCTGTCAAAACTTTTATAAAATGTTTGTTTTTTAGTAATTCTAATTCGCTAAGATATTCATATCTAATTATTTCGTTCATAATTAATAATATATCCGAAAAAATGCAAAAATGCAAAAAATCGGATATTATGCATTGAATTGTGCTGAATAGTTCTTGGGTCTTGTACATACCGCCCTTTAAACTATAAGAGCCGTTAATACCTAAAACCGTTTTGTTAACCGTAAGGTGGCGGACGTCTAGGGTAGGAAACGGTGATTGGGGTTAAGTCGTAACAAGGTACCCCTACGAGAACGTGGGGGGGTCACCTCATTTCTTCGGAATTAAAGTAATTTAACTACACAGAAATCGTGTACATCAAAGAAATCCCAATGATTAACATTACCCAATTGATAATGTTAACATTCAGTCAAATTGATTTTGATTGTACCTAATTTAGCCGTTTCTATAATGTTAAATATATCATTTTGTCTAATCACAAAATTTGTTTCATTAACTTTTTGCATTTGTTCTATCGCTTCGTGTTCTGTTCCTATTACTCTTGCACGCCCTATATGGATAGCATTGTGACATTTTTTACAGATGCAGTATAAATCAATCAATTCAACATCAACAATATTCGTTACGTCATCGTATATAAATCTATAAGCCTCATGACAATCAAATTCTTTAAGTTCACCTGAATAACCACAACATATACATTTTCTTTTTTCTCTAGTTTTTAACGACAGTTCTTTTCATTTTTTATCGCCCATTCAAGTTCTAGGTGCTTTTCCATGTAAACAAAAAGGTAGCATTTGTGGATACAATTCACCATTTTTTAGCTTATATTCGTAAATTGCTTTCATGATAAAAGTATACTATAAATTATTCAATTTGGCCGACCGAGGATTTGTCAAGCAAATATTGATGAAAAAATAATTTTTCTATTTTTCTTAATAATTGTTGAAAAGTCTGGGCAGAAATTAAACGAACATTAATGTATGAAACAATGTTATTTAACTATTAGAATTATTAAATTTTACCCACTTGTGAAAGCAAAGATAAATAGAACTGCTGCAAATAGCGCCAACAAAGACAGACATAGCGGTATCGCTTAAGTAATGATAAGCTGATTGAATTCTAGCGAACATTGTTAACACTACAATTACAGCGATAAAACCAATTGTTACGATTTGTAATCATTGTTTTTTAGGTGCCGTTGAATAAACCAATGGATACAACAATATCAAAGTAATAGCTCAATTGGTGTGTCCGCTTGGAAAAGAAGAATAACTAAAGCCGCTACCATCAGATTTATTTCATATCAATGAATATCATGGTTTAAATTTGCTTTCATCACCATTGATATGTAAAAATCTTTCTCGTGGTAAATTATTTTTACATGTAACAATAATTAACCATTGAATTCCAATAGTTAAAAGAGCATAAAGAGCTCATTTAAATAATAGCCCTCTATATCGCGCTAATTTAAAATGAATAAGAAGAGAGCTAAGCACCATCAATGATATTGCTGCAGCAAATGCATACAAAACACCAAAATCACCAGTAGGTTTATTAGAAGGCATGTTAGTGTTTAGATTAAAAGAATAAAAAAATTCACGAATCATACCATCATAACATTGAAATCAAACTAAAGCGCCAATTAGCAAATAAGCCAACACTAAATAGATTCGTTTATAAGATATTTTTACAAATCGATGTGGTTGTGACAATATAAGACACGAACCAACAAACGCTGCTAAGACAGAACCGATTGTACCCGGTATAAAACTAAAGCGATTGCCAAAAGATTGACTTCATTTAGTAGAGTCTAGTCCAGCTATACTCTTACTAATTTGAAAGTCTCAAAATGATCCTATTAGTAAACAAACGACTGCAAAAAAAAGAAAACCGATGCCTACTCATAATGGATTAATTCCTATTTTAGTTTTTTTTAGTAAGCGACATAATTATTTTTAAATTCTTTGTTGATTATAAACGCATCTTTGAAATGTGAAGAGAATAGTTAATATTAAAATTTAATGAAAATAAAAACAAAAAAAATTCCGAAAGAAATTTTCTTTTTTTTAGTTTATAGAATATAGGCAACAAAATAACCAAGGAGTAAAGATGCAAAAAATATTAAAAATAATGGGTTGGTGTATATCTAGCATTACAATTTGTTTACCAATAGCAACAACATCAATAAAACCAGATGTAAACACTAAACCTAATATGAAAGGTTTATGTGATGAAAATGAATATTTAAAGACTGCTAATGTTGTTACAGAGTGTGAACAGATTACAACTTGTCAATCAGACTATTATCACTGAGGTATTGATTGAAGTCCGCATTTACACACCATTAAAATTTCTAACACAATTAAAAAAGTATATTTAAGTAGCGATAGTCAAAACATTGATACAATGAAGATGATGCAAAATTGTCACCAAATAACGCCTACAACAAGTGGGCAGAATTTTGGTATTCAAAAAGTGGCAAATTACTGTTATGATGAAACCAATAAGGATCTTGACGATCGTATTCAAGATTGGACTAGTCCATATTTAAATAACTTGAAATGTAATTTAAGTTTAGTTAGGGGACATTTTGGGCTAGCTCCTCTGATTTTTTCATTAAATGATGTTAATTGCTTACCCATAAATAATAAATTTGCTGATTTTCATTCCGAATGTACATTCTCTGATGAGAACGGTAGTCCTATTATTTTCCCAAGCATAAAAGATATAAATTTAGGTGTTAATGCATCCATAAATTCACGCATTTATGCTGACGCAATGCCTGCAATTTTTTTAAAAGAAAATTTTTCACCAACAGCTAAAAATAAAGATTTTGATATCTTTCAGCTTAGAGGAGAAGGGCTAAGCCCTCACGATAATATCATCGATTTAAAATATGTTAACTACGAAATGCCAATGGCGGCGACTTATGATTTAAATAATGTAATAAGTATTACTGGAGGCAGCTACAATAATAAAGCTATTCGTTTAGGTATTAATAGAAAGTTTATCGAAAATGCTCAGAAGTTAAATGAGTTTCATCTCGAAAAACACAAAATATGATACAACGACTGAAAAGAACTTAATAGTAAACATCATTCATTTACCAATGAAATATTTAACAATCTAATTGATATGAATGTAATAGATGATTCTTGAATTAAAAGGTTTGAAGGAAAAATAGACCCATGATTGCCGATGGTTTTTCTTGGACCATCGTGTTATTTCAATACTTTAATACATTCTAAAGATTGTAACATTTATACTGATGAAACGAAAGTAGCCACTTCATTAGGGTTTAATAAATTTGATAATCCTTTGCCCGTTTTTCATGATTTATGTAAAGAAGGCAAGTTGACGTTAAACTATGAAATAGCTAATCCTAAAGAACCTAATAAATGGATGGGTGAAAGTAAAACAGTTAATTTATCTGATTTAGTTAATGGTGTAAGTTTATTATTAAATAGCAACCAAGATGGAGACTTCAAATTTAAATTCGATAGCATAACTTTAAATGAAATTAATACTCCAGACATGTATATAGGCGAACAAAATGTCACAAAAATAACTAATGATAGCACTATTATCAAAAGCTCATCTGATGGTATTTACACTTTAGATAAGCCAAAAATAACAGATATAAATTTAGCAACAAACGATATTAAATTTAATAGTAATTATTTTACCAATGAAATTAATGATAACTTACTATTAAAACAATATGTACAACTTGTTACATCATATGGAGAAATTAGTGAAGAAAATATACTAAATAAAAACGATTATAAAATTATTAGAAATAATAAAATTGGCCAGATAAAAATTATCATAAATTTTAACGGTCATGAATATACACAAACATATCATGGGTTTAAAAAACAAGAAATAAATATTCAAGACATTGATGCAAATGTTTTAGTTAATAATAATTTGATTGCTGATGATTTAACGGATCAAAATATTAAAAATTTAATGAAATTAAATAATTTGGATTCTTATGCAATAGATCAATTGGAATTTGAAATAAATAATAGAGATGATATTAACGGTACCGCTAATGTTTCAATTGTTAAATGTAACGATTTAGATTTAAATGATGAATATCTTCATAAATCATTCAAAATATTTAATCTTAAGCCGTATTACATTAGACCTATTGCAAAAATTAATTCTGATATTTTAGAACGATCCCCAAATGATATAAGCCTAGAACAATTTAAACGTTATTTTATTGAAACAAGTGATGAATTTATGCGTAGAACTGGCGAAACATTGAACATTAATTTAATACCAAGCAAGAATAAATTATGTGCACAAATTAAATATAAAGACACTAATTCACAATCATGAGTTTCTTTAGATTATGAATTTAATTTTGATGTAAAAGCTAAGAATAATCTAATTTTATGGATATGCCTTGGTGTTTTAGGCATAATTCTAATTATCGGTATTCTATTTTTGGCAAGAAGACGATTTAAGCGAAATATTTAGATCAAAACACCATAAACATCACCATCAATAACTTTAGTAATTTTAATTTTACGCAATTGATTAGTGAGTACTATTTTCGTTAATACTTTAACGTTAAAAAAATATTCGCTATGTCCAACTTGATATGTACTTGATGGAGATTTTTCGAATAAGACAGTAACGGTTTTATCAATAAAAGATACTAAATATTTATGTTTCTCAATCTTATTTAAATTATTGATTTCATTAAAGCGTTGTTTTCTTTGAAAAACAGAAACGATATTTTTCGATTTACCAGCAGCGGTAAAAGGCCTAGAAGAAAATGGAAAAATATGTATATCACTAAAATGAATTAATTTAAGGTTACCCTTTGACTCTTGAAAATTTTGTTCGGTTTCAGTCGGAAACCCTACAATGCAATCAGTGGTAATTGACATTAATGGTGATCTTGAGCGAATATAGTTGCACAAATCTATGAATGATTTAACTGTATATTTACGTTTCATCGTTGAAATAATAGAATCGCAAGCTGATTGGATACAAATGTGTAAATGTTGACATCATCTTTCTTTATTAGAAGTGATGATATTAATAAGCTGATAACTGATTTGAAATGGTTCTAACGAAGAAATCCTTATGCGAAAATTACCTGGTAATTCATTGATATCTTTGATTAATTCATAAAAACCGTAATTTTTGTTTTCAAAATATCCAGCTGTATTGACACCAGTTAAAATAATTTCTTTATAACCATTATTTACTAACTCTTTGATTCGACTAATTACTTTTTTGTGAGGCAAGGATCGTTGTCTTCCTCTTGCAAAAGGAATGATACAATACGAACACATAAAATCACAACCGTCTTGGATTTTTAAAAAGGCTCTAGTGTGATTTGACTTACTATAAGTTTCTCATTCTTCAAATTTATCACTTTTGGAAAATAATTCTACTAGAACATTTCTATGCGATGGTTTGTAATTTTTAAGCAAATCTACAATTGATGTTTTTTGTTTATTACCTAAAATAATACCAACTTTTTTATCTGTAATTTGATTGGGATATATCTGTGAAAAACAACCCATCAATATTATTAATTTACATTTTTGTGAGCGAATGCCTTTATTAATAAAATAACGAGTTTTTGCCTCAACTTTAGATGTCACACAACAAGAATTAATAATACAAAATGTTCCAGTTGCAATATCTTTAACTTTTTTTAAACCAGCAGTAATTAATTGATTGTTAATATCATTAGATTCAGCAATGTTCGTTCGACAACCTAGAGTAACGAAAGAAAAAGTCTTATTTTTAATCTGCATGATTTGTTAAATCACTAGTAGCTTGTTTTCCATCATCGGTTGTATCAGGGATTTTATCGATAGTTACTTCCCCACGACGTCTAAGGTAAAGAATTAAATCTATGCGATATTTAGCATAACGATATACGCCAATTACTACAAGCGAAATAAAAGCTGAAACCGCAAATAAGATAGCAAAAGTGACACTAATTCTAGTCTTTAAATCACTAATATCAAAACTGCTTTGAATTTTATCAATTAATGCGACATAAGTTGAAATAACAATTAAATTAATAATAAAAATGAAACCAGCGGCAAAATATAAACGAAAATATTTTTGTGGAATATGCTGTCTTACCAAATATATTTCTCTTGCATCTATGAAATAAAATAAACCCATTGAAAAAACACCAATAACATTGCAAATAATTATTGGAATGTATACACTACCAGCTATAAATGAATTAACATATATACCTCATCCAAGCGCAATTCCAATAATTAGAATAATATTTGCTAACAAAAACAAATATCACGTTCACGTTAAATTAACCGCTCTATCTTTAATATCTGATGATACAGATTGTTTTGATTCGTCTTTCATAATGATTACCTAATTATCTTATCTAAAATGGCGTTTATGTATTTAATTGAGCCGTGATCACCAAAATGTTTAATAGTGATTATGGATTGATCAATAATGATTTTACGATCAATATTAGTTGCTTTAAATTCTGCATATGCTGAAATAAATAATGCTTTATCAACTTCTGGTATTCTATCTCACGTTCAGCCAGAAACTAATTGCTTAGAAATTAAATCAATAATTTCTTGTTGATGATCGGCAAAATATTCCACCACTTTCATTTGGACGCCATCAAACTTTAAACTTTCAAAGGCTTTTTGTTTAATATCGTTAGCATCTTTATTATTTATCATTAGCGTGGAAAAAATAAAACGAAATATTTCTACTCTTTTTTTTCATTGTTGCTTATCATTAATCATAACTAATTGGTTATTTGAGCAATGATGATAGAACCATAAATTTGTAAATTTGTTCGTACCATTTTTGATACATAAGTACATAAGGCATCTAATTCACTAGTAAAGTTTTCTTTATGTGAATCTTTTAGAAAAAGCGTAAAAACAAAACGATTGATTTCGTTTTGTTTTATTTCAACATCTATTAGTTTAGTGGAAGTAAAAGATTTAACATATCCAATGACTGATTGTTTGATGAACCCATCAGTTAGTGTGATCGTACCTTTTCTATTTTGAGTAATTGCGCTCATTTAATGTGTCCTGCCTACATATTCTCCATTTATGGTATTTATTAAAACTTTATCACCAACTTTAATAAATTGAGGCACTTTAATTTCAAACCCTGTGGCAATTCATGCTTTTTTTTGTACAGAAGTTACTGTATTACCTTGTACCGCTTCTTCAGCATCTGTAACAGTAGCCACAATTTGATCTGGTAAAGAAACACCTAAAATTTCGTCATCATATTTTTGGATAGCAACTTCTGTTCCTTCGACAATGAAATTTTTTTCTCAGTCTAAACGGCTACGAGGAATTTCGGTTGTTTCGTATGTGGTGTTGTCCATAAACACAAAATTATTACCATCATCATAAGAAAACAACATTTTAACTGTCGCAACAGGGGCTTTTTCTAGTTTCTCACCAGTTAATACTTCAATTGTAATTGCACCAGTACGTAAATTTTTTACTTTACATTTAACAATCCCCTCACGCATTGCGGTCTTGTTAAATGAATTTTCAATAACTTGATATAAATTGCCTTTAAACAAAAAGGTGTTTCCGGGTCGCAAATCCTTTGCTCAAATAATGTCAGCCATGATGGTGATTATAGAAAAATAAAAATAAAATTCTATATAGTTTAGATTAATCTGTTGATTTGCTCGGAGGATATAATTTATTTCTCATTTCTTTTCAATTTTTAAATTTATTTAAATAGTGCTTATGTTTTTTTACATTAGGTATAAACGTTTTTGTATCGTGAATGATATGCTTGCAAGCTGTACTCACATTATCATATTGATTAGTTCCCACCATAGCCAAGATAATCGCGCCCAATGCTCCGCCTTCTGCTGTGTTAATCTTACTTACTTTAATATTTAAAATATCAGCCAACATTTGTAACCAAATATCTGATTTAGCGCCTCCGCCAATAACACAAGCTATTTTTGGTTTGATTTTTAAAGCAGAAATAGAATTTAAGCAATCTAATAGGCCGAAATTAATTCCTTCTAGTACAGCTCTAGACATATCACCGCGAACATGATTTAGAGATAATTTATGGAATTCACCACGCGCATACGGATTATTGATTGGACTACGTTCTCCTGTTAAATATGGCAAAAAATATAAATTATCAGCCGTATGATTTTTAATTTCCTTATTGATGGTGTCGTAATCGTTAGTTTTTAAAATGTTTTTTACTCATCAATCAAAAGCTCCGGCCGCTGATAACATCACACCCATAATATGGTAACGCCCATTAGCGTGACAAAAACTATGCATCACACCTGATGGTATTAGTTTAAAATTTTGACTAGCCGCGAACACAACCCCACTAGTGCCCAAGGAAATGCTTAATTGATTGTTGTCAACTGTGCCCGTACCCACCGCACCAACCGCTTGGTCGCCACCACCGATAATCACTTTAGTTTTAGTTGACATTCCGGTTAATTTAGCAAAGGTTGATGACACGTTGCCTATCACTTGATAACTATCAAATAATTTCGGCAATTGTGTCTCTTTAATATTTAGGATGTTCAACATTGGGTTGGATCATTTTTTATGTTGAACATCAAGATATAAAGTACCACTACTATCGCTATAATCACTTGCAAATATTCCGCTCATTTTATAAGCTGTGTAATCTTTGGGCAACATAATTTTGTGAATCTTTTTAAATAATTGATATTCATGATTTCTAACTCATAATATTTTAGGGGCAGTAAAACCAGTAAAAGCAATATTGCCAGTGTATTTTACTAATTTAGTTTTACCAATTTTTTCGTTAAGTCATTTACATTCATCAATAGTACGATTATCATTTCATAAAATGGCTGGACGGATAATCCGATCATTTTTATCCAATAGAACTAAACCATGCATTTGTCCGCAAAAAGAAACGCCGATAATTTTGGACAAATCAAATTTTTTCCCTAATTGTTTAATGGCAATGACTTCTGCTTGATATCAATCATTAGGATTTTGTTCAACTCATCCTTCTTTTGGTAAACTAATACCATAGGTAACCGACTCCGTAGCTATTATCTTACCATGAGCATCACTTAAAACTGCTTTTAGAGAACTAGTCCCAACATCAATTCCTAGAAACATAAAATATCTTTATTGTTTGAATAATATATCGTTCAAAATTTCCTCAAGATATTCTTGGCGACCACTCGGTATATTAATAGTATCGATTGGTATATTTTTACTGTAGTTGTATAAATCTAATAATGATGTTTTATTGCTCTCAATCTTTTTGCCAATTGAAGTAATCTTGTAAGATTTATATTTTTCTTTGATAAATTTATCAATTCGACCATCTTGAATAATAGCTGCTGCTTTACGCAAACCTAAAGCAAAAGCATCCATTCCAGCGATATAGGAATAAATAATATCTTCCACGGTATTAGAAGCACGGCGGGCTTTAGCATCAAAATTTAACCCACCATTACTGAATCCTCCTGCTTTTAATACTTCATACATACATAAGGTAGTATCGTAAACATTGGTAGGAAATTGATCAGTATCTCAACCTAATAACATATCACCTTGATTAGCATCAATTGAACCAAATATTCCATTTACACTAGCTGTTCGTAGCTCGTGCTGGAAAGTGTGGCCTGCTAATGTTGCGTGGTTGGCTTCCACATTAATTTTGAAGTCTTTTATGAGATCGTATTCTCTTAAAAAGTTGGCACATGTAGCAACATCAAAATCGTATTGATGTTTTGTTGGCTCTTTTGGTTTAGGTTCAATGTAAAAATCACCTTTAAATCCATGTTTACGCCCATAATCGCGAGCCATTTGTAAGAACTTACCCAAATGTTTTAGTTCTAAACCCATATCGGTGTTTAATAAAGTGTCGTAACCTTCTCGTCCACCTCAGAAAACATATCCTTTGCCACCTAATTTAATAGTGGCATCAAGCGCTGCCTTTACTTTGCCAGCTGCGATTGCATATACATCAGCACAACAACCAGTTGCTGCTCCGGTCATGAATATTTTATGACTAAACATATTTGCTGTGCCTCACAATAATTTAATCTTGTATTTTTTTTGTAGATTTAATAAATAGTCTGTCATTTGCTTGAGATACTTTTCACTTTCAGCTAGTGTATTACCTTCTGGTGCAACATCGATATCGTGGAAACAATAGTATTCAATACCTAATTTATGCATTAATTCAAACGCAAAGTCAGCTTTAGCTTTATACATTTCAAATCCGCTGGAATTAAATGTTTTATCCATGGTGTTGCCACCAAACATATCGGTTCCACTAGCATTAATCGTATGTCAATAACTCATTGCAAATTTTAAATGTTCTTTCATCGTTTTGCCCATTAACTTTTCGTCAGGATTGTAATGATGAAAAGCTAGTGGGTTTTTACTATTTCTCCCTTCATATTTGATTACAGGGATTTTATTTATATAACTCATTGTTGGTTTACCTCTCTCACATTAGTACGATTATAGTTTAATTACTTCTCCGTTGGTGATATAAACATTTTAGAAAACATCTACTAGCGTTATTAATCATGCCGACTATAGTCAAAGGTTAATGCGGAAGTTTTATTCAATTTATCGATAAACTATATAATACATTTCGATAAATTTAAGAATATAGACAAAGCTTATGAAACATAATAAACTCGTAGAAGCACACAAATTATCATTGAGGGAGTTTATTTGATTTGGATTTAATTTTGTAGTTGGTACTTCTTTCTTCGGCTCTTTTGCCGTTTTAGCTAATGCTGACAGTGGTGGCAATGCTGGTTTAGGATTTTGAGTTGTTTTAGTTTGAATGATGGAAGGTTTATTTGCTACTGTTTGTGCCTTTTCCTTCGCGAAGATGTCGCGCTATCATGACGCTAGTCAGAACGGTGCAGCATATGTATATACAAGAAGTACATTCGGAAAATTAACCGGATTGTTCGTTGGCTTTTTGCAATATGTATACATTCCTTTTTCATTGTCATACCAAATTATGAATGTGATGCGCGGATTATTTACTGCTCCGTTTATTAGCCAAGACTCTGCAATGTTTCTATATTGCGGTTCATTCACAGATTTATGAATGGATTTAATTGCTGTTGGCATATTTTTTGGCTGTGCATTAGTGGTAATGTTAGGTATGCGATGATATAGAAAATTATCTAACGCCACGGCTCTAATAAAATGATTTGCATTTTTATTAATGATAATCTTAGCGATGTTTATTGCCTCTAGTAAAGATACTAATTCAACTAGCACTAATGGAGCAAATAACTTAAGTTATTGAGCCAGTCATTCGCAACTATCATTTGGTAATTTTGTGAAATGTTTTAATTCGTGCTTCTTCGCTTTTATTGGGTTTGAACTATTTGCAACCGCCGGTAAAAATGTGCAAAACCCACAAAAGACAATTGGTAAAGGTATCGTTGTCATTATGCTAATTGCTACATTATTTTATGTTGCTTTTACTTTCTTGTTTTTTTGTGCAACCACTCAATTCACAGAGAGTCTTAATATTTCTATTTGGGATTCGGCAAAGGGTATACCATGAATTATGTGGGTCGGCATTATTATTACTATTATTAGTATCATTGGCATGCGGATGTATTCTTTTATGCAAAAATCGTTATTTGGTGGCACGACACTACAACCATTAGCCTATGAAGGTTTTTTTCCAGATAAATTTGCTAAATTAAATAAGGAAAAAGTTCCGATTTCGGCTTCTAAGTTAAACTTATGTATTGTGTGTTGTGTTGCAATAGTTTGATTAATTATTCCTGACATTGTTAAAGGTATTTCGCTAACTTCAAATTATGGTTGATGAGATAAAAACGCTTATGTTAATTTTGGAGTCTTATTCAATATGCAAGCTTTTAGCTCTTTCGCTTCTTTAATTGCTATTTTTGTTTACATTATGGTGTTAATAGCAACTATCAAGCTATGCTTCAAATCACAAATAAAATTCAAATATTTTGAGTTGGCTTTTTATATATTCACTTTGGGAATTTTATTATTAATATTCACATATCACTATTACGGCTTAATTGAAAAAATGGTTCAAGTATATACGGCTTCTGCCTCAGATCAAGATAAGTTAAAAGCTACTACTGGGTTAGCAATAGAGTTTGGCACTACTTTAATGATTTGTGCTTTCTTTGTTTGTTGATACAAATACTACTATGGTAAAGCATTAAAAACACGAACCACAATTGAACAAAAACGATTAGATAAAGCTTTTAAAAGAATTTATCCAGTGAATAATTAGCTTACTACAACTCTGGTTGCTTTATTGCGTTTAACTAGTCTGTATATAAAGAAACCAATAATACCGACAAAAGCAATTCCGCACAAAAATATTATTAGGTCTCGACGATTTTTTTGTTTTTTAATAATATCTAATTCTTCTTGGGGAACAATTTGAAAATTATAAAAATTTTCAATCCTAGAAGCACGAATATAGTTAGTTAACAAAAATGTGGTTTGTAAAATTAAAGTTATTAGAATAGCTGAAACAGAAGCTCAAAAAATAATTTCGTAAATAATATATTCGTCTCGTAAATTAGGGTTTACATTATTTATGTCTCAAGTTCCAAAAGTTACATGGGTTGAAGCGAAAGCAACAATGAAATTAATTAAAATAGCTAACAAGCTAATGGCATAAGACGTTAAAGACATTCAGTTTATATTCACATGCCCAGTCTTAACACGTTTGTAAACCTTTGTAATGTTTATTGAAAGCGTTTTTTCGTCTTTAAAATTTATTGTCTTTGATTCGCTGCGGAAACAAAAAAATTTATTAAGATTGACTATTCATAACGCTGTTGTAAGAATAATAAATGGAACTAATAAAAATGAAACATAATTGCTGCACGATGAATCTTTAACTATGAAGTAAATTGCGACAGCGCTAGCGCTAAGGCATAGAAGTCAAGTGATGCATCATACTATGAACGATACAAAAGCGTTATGTAGTTCCTTTTTATAAAATTCAGGGAAATATGTAGCGTACGGATTAATTTGTTTAACTTTACGAGTATCTCTAGCACCTTCTTTAATTTGTTCTCATTGTTGTTTAATTGTTGGTTGTTGAATTTGCGGTTCAAGAGCAACTAATGTAGTTTGGTGTTTGGTTAACCTAAGAGAATTTTGCACATTAGAAAATTGTACTTTTGGTTTACCGTTTACTACTATTGTTTCTGTTTTCAATTCGCTCATATTGATGCCTTATGTATACAATAATTAAATGTATTTTTTTAATGTTTTTATTCTATTCATATCTATGAATAGCTTTCTACCGACTTTAGCTTGGTGGTGATTATTTTTGAGTACGAGGTCAGCTGTGAAGTGAACATTTCTAGTTATCAAGCTACTACCAATGCCATAAAAATCTACTGGAACATGTTCCTTTTGAAATTCTTGAATTTTTTCATAATTGATGCCACTTGAAGTAATAATCTTAGTATCTTTGAAACCAACTTTATCTAAAATTCTTCTTGCATATTTGATAAGTGTTGGGTTTACACCATACATCGATTTATTTTTGCCATATTTTTTCAAACCGACATCTAACATATTGCTTGAAGTATCAATTCGTACAGCATAGAGACGATGTAATTTTTTAGCAAGTTTTTTAATTTCTGAGCCTATATCATTGTGATAATCAATTAGCGCTACTGCTTTTGCTGATCCATATTCTTTTGAATAAACAACCATTGTTTGGTTTAAATCACCGTCAAATTCCTGAATCAATGAATGAGGCATAGTGCCACCAACCGTTACTCTTGAGTCATTTTTAATATATTTAACCGATGCTTCAGTAACAAAATGACGTACGCCTGCAACATAAGCGCTATATCCATCGTATGGCTGAAGTGAATAATCATCCGTTCTATCTGCCATAAAAATTAATTGATTAGTATCAATCATCTTTAATATTTGATAACAATTATTGCACACAGACGAACGCCTAGCAAGAATACCATCGATTACATTTTCGTATTTAGCAAAAATTTGATAATGACCAAATATCAAAATCACCGGACTTTTGCTTGGAGTGATATCGCCATCTTTCAATCCATATACTTCAATCTGGTCAAGTTCTTTTTTTGTTAAACAAAATTTTAACAGTTGAATCGTTTCTGTAATACCGCACACCATTACTGGTTCATTGCCAAAGTGTACAAATTGCATGCATACAATCTCATTAGGTTTATATTTTTTAACGAGTTTAGTTACTTTGTTAAAGTAATTTGCTGAATAATAACCTTGTTTAAGTTTAGGATCAAATTTAAATTTTATCATTAAAAAAATTTCCTTTCCTTATGCATTATTAAACATCCTATATTTTTTCTATGTCTAATAGTAACAATCAATGAATTACACAACATAATAATCATCATTATTAATTTTGATACAACGTCTGGTCAATATTTTTCTGGATAAAGCAGACTATTATTAAATAAATAAATATAATCAATATGTGGAATAAATATCATAAATGATACAAGAAATACACAAATTATTGACCCAAGTGAAACGTAACGTGTAATTAGTAGAATTAACACAAACAATCCAAAAGCAATTAATCCTAATCACGGAGATATAGCAAAAACGACACCACCGGCTGTTGATACACCCTTACCACCACTTTTAATTCTTGATTTATCAAAATTGAATTTTGTTTTAAACAACATCCGAAGATATTGCACAGGTCAACAATGACCCATAACTGCAAAAATACCGCTAATAAAAACAATAGGATATAAATGAAAAGCATCTGCGCTTTGTCAGTTATAAATTGTGTAGCGGAAGATAATTCAACAAACAATAATGGCTAAATAACCTTTGATGGCATCTAAAAATGAAACTAATAAGCCCATTGGTTTACCCATAACCCTAGAAACATTAGTTCCACCAATGTTTCTAGAACCAGTCTTACGAACATCTTTTTTTGCTATTTTAGAAATAATGGCACCAAAAATAATACTGCCAAAAAGATACCCAATAACGGCAAACGATAAAGATATTAAAACAATTTCTCAAATCATTTTTAGAATTATAAATGTTTATTAAACTAATAGCTTCTTGAGAATATCTATTGCTACATTCGGATTAGCTTGGCCTTTTGTATCACGCATTAGCAACCCTATAAAAAATTTTTCAACTCGTTCTGGCCTTTGAATATATTGGTTTAACATTTCTTTATTTTCTGAAATATATTTTTTAAAATAAGTTTCAATTACTAATGGGTCTTTAATTTGGATAAAACCAAAACGATTGATAATGTTTGCAACTGTATCGTTAGTTGCGTATATTTTTTCTAAAATAATTTTTGCTTGTTTACTATTAATCTCACCATTTTTTAATAATCGTAAAAGTTCAATAATTTTTTCTATAACGTTATTATCGATATGGCTATATGTTCGTCAATCAGTCTTAAATAAACCGCCTAATTCTACAATAACTCAAGTCGCTACTAGCGCATGGTTTTTAATAACAGAATTAATTTTTTCAAAAATTTTATAAGCATCATAATTATCTAAAATTTGTTCAATAATGTTAGGTGAAACATTATGCTTCGTTAATTCTGTTCCAATGGTCTTTGGTAAAGTTAAAATAGAAGCTTGTGCTTCTTTAATTAAATTATCAATATTTAGTTCTACAATATTTGGTTCTCTAAAATAGCGATAATCAATAGCATCCGATTTTAAGCGCATGAATACTGTTTGGCTCTTCGTTTCATCTCATCGTCGTGTTTCTTGATCAATATATTCACCTTTAATTAAACTTCTTATTTGCCGTTTGTATTCATAATCAATTGCACTAGCTATATTAGCAAATGAATTAAGATTTTTAATTTCCACTTTTGTGCCCATCTTTAATGAACCGAATGGTGCCACTGAAATATTTACGTCAGCACGAAATGAACCATCTTCCATTTTACCATCTGAAATATTTAGGAAAATTAAAACCCTTTTTAATTCTCTCAAATATTCAACAGCTTCATCAGGACTAGTAATGTCGGGACGTGACACTATTTCGATTAGCGGAACACCGCAACGGTTGTAATCTAAACATAATTTACCATCAATTATTTGTTGTTTAGCTGTATCTTCCTCTAAATGTATTCGTTCAATTCTAATAACTTTATTAGAAATTTCAATTTGCCCATTTTTCCCTATTGGGTGATATTGTTGTGTGATTTGAAAACCTTTTGGTAAATCCTGATAAAAATAATTTTTTCGATCAAAACGTAAATTATTATTAATTTCCATATTGAGAGCAGTAGCTAATTGAATGCCTTTGATAACTGCGCCTTTATTTGGAGAAGGTAATGTTCCTGGTAACCCTATATCTATTTCATTTATGTTGGTGTTTGGCTCTCCGCAAGATGAAACTAGTGAGCTTGAAAACATTTTAGAATTAGTGTTCAGTTCGGTATGAACTTCTATACCAATTAATATTTTAAAATTATTCATTATTACCTTTTTTTTCAAAAATATTTTCTAATGAAAAAGAAATATCTAGTAATTTCTTATCCTCAAAAGCCTTACAATTCAAATTTATACCTCAAGGCATTTTGCCTATATTTGGAAAAGGAATCGTAATTGATGGAGTGCCTGCAAAATTAGCTAGGCATAGCAAGTTATCGGCATAAGTAGAACTAAAACCACCATTCAAAACAGTTTCAATTTTAGGAGCTATCGAAGACGCACTAGGACATAAAATGGTATCAACTTCATCCAAAATTTTATTTCATTTATTAACTAACATATGACGAATTTTTTGAGCATAAATAAAAAACTTTTCGTAGTTTTCTTTTTTGGTTATATAAGCACCTATTGTAAATCGACGTTTCACTTGTCGCCCTAATGTTTTACTTCTAGTAATAGTGATGATGTCATCGAAACTATCGCCGTTAAATTTAGCCCCAAATGGAATGCCTGTTAAATTTGCCCAACAACTGTTAGCTTCACCATAACTAATTGCAGAATAAACTGTTTTAATTGAATTCATTAATTTATCACTAAAGTCGATATGTTTAATAACATGACCAGATTGTTGCAACATTGTGATACATTTTGAATATCTGTCGGCAATATCTGGTTCTAAATGTTTCTCAATTCCATCAATGATGCCAATATTTAATTTATTAATAATTTTTAAATTCTTATACAAATCCTTATGGGGCAGAATTTGACTAGTAAAATCCTTTTCGTCATATTTTAGAATACAGTCTGCAACGATTACTATGTCGCTCACCGTTGAAGCAATAATACCCACATGATCAAGAGAAGGAGCATATGGCATAACTCCATATCTTGAAATTAAACCATAGGTTGGTTTATATCCTACTACTCCTACAAGAGATGCTGGCCATCTAGAAGAATCGCCTGTATCTGTGCCTATTGTAAAAGGTAATATACCAGCCGCAACTAAATTAACCGAACCAGACGAAGAACCACCAGTAATTCTAGTTTTATCGTGAATATTTTTTACTATACCAAAAGCTGAATCAATACCCAACCCGCCCATGCCAAACTCATCTACATTACTTTTGCATATTAAAATTGCGCCAACTTGATTAAATTGGTTGTAGATAGTAGCGTTATATGGGGGGGTAAAATCTTTTAAGAAAGCAGAACCGCCCGTTGTTTTAATATTTTCGGTACATACAAGATCTTTTAAAGAGTACGGAACACCATATAGCAAATTATTAGAATTAATGTTTTTTTTCAATTCTAATTGATTAGCTTGTTCAATAGCACTTTCATATGTATCAGTGATAATTGAATTAGTGTCATCGATTTCTTTGCATTTTAAAATGGCTTCATTAACAATACTTACAATGCTTTGATTGTCTTTAAAAATTTTATTATGTAATTGTAAGATGCGAGGTTCCATTATTTCACTACAACATATTTGCCATTAACATCTTTGGCATTTTTTAAAAATTTTTTTGGATCATTATTTTGCGACGCAACATCTTCTCTTAATGAATTGGAAGAATTTTTAAATGGATAATGCATCGGAGCAAACGCTCCAACATCTAAATTACTCAAACTATCTAAAGCAGTCAATAAGTCTTCTGATTCCTTATGGAGCTTTTCTAATTGTTGATTATCCATTTCAAAATGTAAGGACAATCCTAATGCTTTGAGTTCTTTTATATCTATTTTCATTAATCCACCATCAGCGGCACAGAGCGGCTTTCTACTGTATCTACCATATAATCATATTTCATTGCCGGGCAAACAATTCGATAAACTGGATAGACAATGGCAATATTTAATGGAATAGTTATTACTAACATTAATGTTCTAATACCTAGTCATGCATCATATTTTAACAATGAAAACATTTCATCGAATTGGGGTAACATAAAAATATTAACAATACCTTCACCTAATAAAATGATCATCAAAACTGGGGCGAAATAAAACAATCAATTATGACGGTTATCTTTTTCAATAGTAGCGCGTTTATTTGTTAGATTTAACAATGCCTTATTGGCTGATACCCCAAAACGCGCACTTCAGTCTAATTGGGCATTAGCAGTTTCTTGTAAATTATGCTTTTTTTTGAAAGAATTACGGAAGTGTAAAATTTTTAATTTATATTTAAACCAATAAAAAACTTTGCCGAAGTTGCATAAAATGGTTGAACGATAATAAGCAAACATACAAGATCATAGAGTTGCTAAGCCAGCAACATAAATGCTAGCAATGATTAAAGCTAATTCTCATTGTTTAATATAAAATGTAGCAATAAAATGAATTTCATAAGGCTGCGGTTGTAAAAGAATATATAAAAAACTAGCAATACCGACTAAGGAAACCAATATCGTTGAAATAAAAGCAAATCTTACTTGTTTACCTTTAGATATATTAATGATTGTTTTAATAATTCCCGCTAGCAACCCATATACCATTGCAGCTACAAAATATCCGTAATGAAACATTCCAGCTGTTAATCCCACGCTTAATAAATCTGTGACAGCACCAATAAATATTCCAATGATTGGACCAAACAGTAATCCACCAACTTTAATTAAAACACTTTCAATCGTTACTCTAAAACCAGGATACGCACGAAATAGAACACCTAATAATCCAGCTGAAACCACTGTCAATAATAATAAAGTAGCAATTGCAATCGAAATTACCATGGCGATATTCGCAATTCCCTTAACACTAATTCTAGGGAATATATAAACACGTTGCTTATATCGGAAATAATAAAAAATCTTTTTAATTACTATCGCAGCGCTAACTGCAATTAAAAAACCTAAAAATACTAATATAGCATCCAAAGAATTTAATTTTGTCGACATCATCGCAATATTATATGAGAGTTTAACCTATCAATTAATAGGTTTTCTTTTTAATTGTTCTAAAAGTCTATTTGTTTTACTAAATGGTTTAGTGTTGAAGAATAGTTTATGGATATTAGCAAACGAAGGATGACCACTTTTGATGATATAACGAGCATTATTTTTAATTAAAAATTCAAACTGTTTAGCAAAATTACCTCATAAAACGAAAACCACCCCATCAATATTTTGATCTATATATTTAATAATATTTTCAGTAAACGGTCTTCATAATGACATGAAATTACTGTTAGACTTGCTAAAAGTCAAAGCTGTATTTAATAGTAGTACGCCTTGTTTTGCTCAATCTTCCAAATTACCCATAGAACGATTAATTTTTAAATCAGTCTGTAATTCATAAAAAATATTTTGTAAAGAATGTGGTAAATTGTAATTTCGATCCACACTAAACGCTAATCCGTTAGCATCCCCCGGTGTAGGGTAAGGGTCTTGTCCTAAAATAACTACTTTTGTATCTTTGATATTAAAGTAGTTAAAACATTTAAAAATATTCTCTTGTTTTGGGTAAACGATTGAATTTGAATAAGATTTATCTACTATTGTTTCTAAATTGACTCAATATGGCAAGGTCTTTTGTTGTTCTATAACTTGCTTCCAGTCAGTAATAACATTAATTTGCATTAGGTTTGAGGTATAAAGACAATGTTAGATTCGGTTGGAACAAGTTCTCAACCATCAGATTCGGTATAGTTTCAGTTAGAAAATAAATTTCATAACACTTGAAAAATTGCTTTATTATTATTAAAATAGTCTGTTGGTTTTTCGTCAATGTTAATATTTTTGCTGAAAATATCACAAATTTTTGTCTGTTTAGCAAAAATTTTAGATAAATCAAAATATCACATTTTATTACTTGAATTTTTGAAATCATCATTATGATAAGGTTGAGCAGAACCATCGCTTGGTTTGTAGTTATATAAAGCATCAGCCTCTGGCATTAAAGATGCTTGAAACAAACTTGTGTCAATATTTTGATCCGATAATTGTGTTGGATTCCCGCTTAAATCAAACAATAAAGATATAGGGAATACAGCTGGGGCACCGGTGCTACTATCGGTTGCCATACCATTAAATACTGGCATAAGATCATATTGGATGTTTTTACTGCTATCATCAGTTCTTGGATAAGGAACAAAGCTATAATTTGCAAATGCTATATAGGAGTTCGGTTTGATATAACCGTTCGCTAAATTAGAATTTTCTTGTTTTTGCTCGTCAAATAAAAAACTAATTGATGGTTCTAAATATGTTGCATCCGCCCCTAATCTATTTAATAAATTTTGGGAAAAGTCATTAGTCCCAGTAGATGGGAAAAATGGTTCAACATTTTCAGCGCTTGTTTCTTGGTTTACAAAACTGTATGATAAAGATTCTGCTCATTTTTTCTTATCAGGAAAAGACTTTTCAGTGTCGACATGCTGTGAAAAGTTATTTCATGCATTAGTTTTAGCAATTTGATTCTGCACAGAAGAAATATTATCAATCAAATAATCATTAGTTTGAAAGCTATGATTTGTTAAGGGGTTGTAGTAAGAATATGTAGAACCTTCTGGCGTGATAATAAACGGAATTGGTTTTGATATTGCTGATGGGTAGAAAATATTATTTTTTAAGTTATCTTTATCGATTGTAGATGTTGCAGGAATAGCAAAGGAAGTATAAGCTGCCATTGTGGATGGCTTAAAAACTTCTCGGGATGTCTGTAAATTGTAAACAAAATCAGGTGATATGGCGCCATCCTTAACGATGTTACTAGTAATGTCGTCTTCAGTAAAAGGAGCAATAGTACCAGAGACGAGTCTTTCAAACGACTTAGCTAAATCTTTTTCATTTGCTGTGCTAACATATGGACCTGGACCAAAAATTTTACTATCGAATTTAAAATTAATGCCAGATTGAGCATACTTAACATCAACTTTGCCTTGGCTTAGATTATCAAGTAAATCAAATAAAAATTCATAAAAGGTTTTATTTTCGGGTGTTGTTTTATCACCATGGTTTAATCCACCGGTTGTAGCACTACCGATTTTCCCAAATAAAGCATTGTATCAATCATCATTGCCGTATTTATTATTCATTACACCATTTTGTGTCATTAAATGTAATAAACCAGAACTATAAGTATTAATGGCGGAAGCAATTGAATTAAAAGATAAAGAAGAATACGTATTCAAATTATTCATAGCAGTTACTACAGATACATTCTTTTTATCAGTGCCAACTGTCATATCAAAAGATTCAGAATATTTTAAGACATCTGTGCTTTGACTACTAATTCATTGTGAATCATAATAAGATTGGTCATCGTTTTTATTTCAGTTCTTGTCATTATATGGTGTTGCAAACGCATAATTTTCCGTAGTACCAGAACGTTGACTATAAGTGATATATTTATTAGGCAAATAGCTACTAAAGGCATTACTTGGTGATGAATATTGGCTGTTTTCTGAATACTGATGTTTCTCAGAATCAACTAATCCTCGTGTAGACTCATCATTCCATAATTCCGATCATGGCGATGCATCGCCATCACCACCAATAGAAATAGGTAATGTTCATTGTGAAATCGATGCACAAGAAGTCATTGTCAAAGTAGGAGCGAGTACAACAATTGATAGGCTCCCGCCCATTAAACATTTAATTAAAAGTTTTGCCTTCATTGATCCCCTTACTTGGTACATAACGTTTTTCCGCAAATCGACTAATAGTACGTATAAAATCTAAATTAATTGAACCAGTTGGTCCTTTGCGGTTTTTTGCTATGTTATATTCAATTTGAATAGTCGGACTTTCTTTTTGATTATTTTCTTCTTCATCTAGTTCCTCAGGAACAATTTTTGACATAAAGGTAACAATGTCTGCATCTTGTTCAATAGCTCCAGAATCTCTTAAATCAGATAACAATGGTCGAACGTTTTCAGATTTTTTACTACGTTGTTCCATATTACGATTTAATTGGGCTAATACTAAAATAGGAATATTATTCAAGCGAGCTACTTGTTTTAAAGTTCTGGAAAACATTGCTACTTCAGCCTGACGATTATAGTTATTACCACGGATAGTTGGCCCTTTTAATAAACCCAAATAGTCGACAATAACTAAACGAATTTTATGAGTTAGAGCAATTTGTTTAATTTTAGCTTGGATATCCATAATCGTTAAAGCACTATCATCATCAATATAAATTGGTAATTCAGAAATTGTATCAATAGCATTATTAACTGATTGGTAGTCAATATTAGTTAATGAACCACGTTTTGAAGGAGAAAGTTCAACCATGCTTTCGCTTGAAACAATTCGATTACATAATTCTTTTGAGCTCATTTCCATTGAAAACATCAAAACAATTTCATTGTTAGGTGTTTTCTCAGAACGTTCTTTGCAATCCTTAGCAGCATTGACCAAGAAATTTAATGCTAAAGCTGTTTTTCCAATTCCTGGTCGTGCTGCAAGGATAATTAAATCTCCTGGTTGAAATCCATTTGTTTTAGCATCGATTAAAGAAAAACCGCTAGGAGTACCAGTAATTTCTTCATCGTGCGACATTACTTTTTGAAGATCTTTAGAATAGTCTTGAGCGATTGATGCGATTGAAGCAATCTTGTTAGAACGTTTGGCACTAGTAATAGTGGACATTTTATTTTGAAATTCAAATAACAATTCATTGAATTTGGTAATATCCATATCAGTATTAATAATTTCTCCAGCAAATTCATTTAATTGCCTTTTGATGGAAGCATTTTTAATAAGATCTACTTGATCTTCAAAATCAGTAATGGAAACAAATTTATTGGCTAAAGTTCTAATAACTAATTCATAGTCATCAAAATGCATTTCTTTATGATTACTAATGTAATTTAACACCGTGTGTTCACTAATGGTTTTAGCTTCGCGGTGTAATTGGACTACGGCGTGAAAAATAGCGGCCATTTGTTTATTAACGAAATCACCTGGTTCTAACTTTAAAATAGCTTCTTCAACAATTGAAGAATCATTTAAAATTTCGCTTATTAATTCGCGTTCAATTGGATCAATCAATTGATTATTAGTGATTACATTAGCCACAATTATTCCTCCATTACATTTATAGTTAATTTTGCGATAACATTTTTATATATTTTTATTTTTATTGTATGTCGTCCTAGCCCTAAAGCTTTGTTATCTTCTACTTCTAGCATAAATTTATCAATTTTTATGCCATGATCATCGAATAATTTATCAATTATCATTTTATGTGAAATACCGCCAAACGTTTTACCTTGATTAGTTTTTAAAGAAAAATTTAAAGTAATTTGATCAATTTTGATTTTTATTTTGCTTGCTTGTTCGGTTTTAGTCGCTTCTTGTTCGGCTAAAGTGCCTAATTCTTTTTCTAAAATATTTTGTGCATTTGGTGTATGTAAAACTGCTAATTTATTCTTAATTAAATAGTTCTTTGCATAACCATCTTTAACATCAACAATATTTCGAGTTTTACCAATATTAGGTACATCCTTTAAAAGAATAACTTTCATAGATACTTAATATATTTACTTATTAATCCTTAACAAATGGTAATAAAGCGACGATGCGTGCTCGCTTAATGGCGTTAGCAACCATTCGTTGGTGCTTAGTGCAAGCGCCAGAAACACGTCGTGGTAATATTTTGCCAGTGTGCGAAATATATTTAGTCAATAATTCAACATCTTTGTAGTCAATATGGTTTACACCCATTTGACAAAGAAAGCAAATCTTCTTGCGCATGTAAGGACGAAATTTACGGTTTGTAGTTTTTTTATTAAATTCAGTCATGCTTTATTTACTCCTTATTTAATTCATCCAACCAATCTACATCAGTTTTTTTGAACTCTGTATTTTCTTGCTTATGAGTTTCTGGTTTATCAGTTTGGCTTACAACTTGTTCAGGAAATGAAGCATCAATAGACTCTGTGCCCACTGTTGGCGTTTTTACTTTTTTAGTAGGCTCTTCAGCAACGCTTAAGCCACTATTGGCATCTCTTTTGTTGCTGAGCGAATTAACTGCATCTATCACTATTTCAGTAATATAAACATTTTTACCTTCTCTATTAACGTAGCTACGGCGTGTTAATTTTCCATCGATCGCAACTAAATCACCCCTTTTTAAATATGTATTAATAAAATTTGCTTGATTTCTTCATGCAACGCAAGGAAAAAAATAAGCTTCTTGTTTACTAGTGCTATCTTGCGTAGCTATAGACACTCTAGATTGACTAATTCCTGATTTAGTGGTGTATGGTTCTGGGTCAGCGGCTAATCTGCCAACTAAAAAAACTTTATTCATGGTTTACTTCCTTATTCATTTCAAGAAATTCAGCTTGAGCTTTTTCTCTTGCATCACGCTCAAGCTTAATTCTTGCTTGTCTTTCTTTAAATTTTTTCGCTTTGATTTCTGAAATTTTAATCTTTTTAGGATTATTGGTTGCACGATAACCATAATCTTTCTCAAGATTAATAATTAAGTGACGTAGTACCGCTTTATTAATTAAAGCAAGACGAGAAAATTCAGCAATATTTTTTGGTACAGTGCTTTCAAAGTTGTACTGAAAATATCACGCCTTGCTCTGATTATTGATTTGATAAGCCATGTCTTTTAATCCATGACTAGTTAATTTAACATTGTCGCTTTTGTCAATGATGTCTGTTAGATTTTTAATGGCGGTTTTAGCAGCTTTTTCATCTAATGAACCATCAGCTAGCAACATAATTTCGTATTTTGCCATATATTTATTTAATGCTCCTTATGGGTATTGTCTTACTAAATTCGGACAAAGAATGCATTTAAGAATTTAAATGCTTGCTAATTATATAATAGGTTTGGAAAATAAAAAATAATTAACTATGAAATTCATAAAAATTACAAGAAATAAATATTGCATTAAATTAGAACGAGGGGATGAGATAGTTAAATCAATCCAAATGTTTTGTACACAACAGAAAATAAAATCTGGATATTTCTTAGGTTTGGGTGCTACTAATGACTTAACTATTGGAATTTTTAACGATAAAACTAAAAAATATATTTCACATGCACTAAAAGGTGATTATGAAATTACTAGTTTAATAGGCAATATTTCTTCATTAGATGAAAAACCTTACTTGCATGTTCACATTAATGTTGGCGATAAATCGCTAATTGTTAAGGGCGGTCATTTAAATAAAGCCGTTATTTCTGTAACCGCTGAATTAATCTTGGTAAAGACTAATAAAAAAATATCACGATCTTTGGACCAAGAGACGGGTCTTAATCTATTAAATCTTTAAATTACAATTTTAATTTCTTGTTTATTGCGAATATTTTGTACTTTTAGTAAATTTACATTAGTATTGATAATTTCAGTAATGATGTCAATAAAAACATTTTCCAAATCATGACCTACATCCATAACGTTCATGTTGTGAAGTTTGGCAAATTGTCAATCGTGTCATTTAACATCACCGGTAACAAATAAATCTGTCCCTTTTAATTTTTCAAGATTTTCCTTTAATTCATGAAAACCACTGCCAGCACAAATTGCGATATTTCGTACTTGGTCTTTGCTTGTGTAAATAATTCTTTCTAAGTCAAATGTATTTTTTATAGTAGAAGCAAATACTTTAGGCTTATATGAAAAATTAATTCGTCCTGTTACAATACCAGAACCAGAAATGTTTTTAATTTGATGCAAATTTAATTGTTTGGCTACATACATATTTAGCCCTAGTGGGGATTTATCAACATTAGTATGATAACTAGCTAAACTTATTTTGTATTCTTTCAATAGTTTTAGCATCTCTTGTTCATATTTAGTTGGTTTAGCTTCTTTGTTTTTTAAAAATATTGGATGGTGGCTAATAATAAAATTAATTTCTGCTTTATGAGCGGCATTAATTACTTCCTTAGTCAAATCTAAACAAATAAATACGCCTGTCGCTTCGGTAGATTTATCTACCAAATAGCGAAAACCAGATTCATCTCATGTTGCTTGATTTTTAATTGGGTAAATATTTGTAATAAGTTTATCTATTTGAGTAATTTTCATAATTTTTTTGTCTCTCTTCTTTTAATAATTTCCATTCCTGTTTAATTTTATGATTGTGGATGTATAGTTTATTTTTCTCAATATATTGCAAACGCGTTTCATTCATTTGATTGAAAAGCTTAGATGGGTGCCTTAAGTTATATGAACCAAAATATATCTCTCTTGAATTATTAATTGATAAACCACTATTTTTAGAAGCTACTATCAATTGATAATAATATTTTTTCTCTTGAATAATTTTTTCAAAAAATAATTTATATTTCATTTTTCTTAGAAAAAATCGCAAAGAATCTGCACTATTATTTGGTAATAAAATAAATTTTTTAATTTTGAGCTTAGTATTTGTTTCAGCCAAAATTTGAGTTATTTTATTGCCACCCATCCCGGCAATCACACAATAATTTATTGTTTCTTGAATATCAAGTGTTTTTAATCCATTTGCACAAATATTCGTCGTTTTATTTAACAAATTTTTAGCTTTCAAATTACATAGTGTATTTTGATAAGGATTATTGTTGATTTCAATGTTGTAAACGTGCTTAGCTTTATTTTGAATTAACAACTTAATTGCTAACTGAGCATGATCGCTCCCTACATCAACCACCGTGCCATTATCTTTAATAAGATTGATAATGCAATCTATTCGATTATCTTTCACGGCAATTGATTATAGTAAATTCACACATCTATTGTCAAACCAACAAAGAAAAACGTCATTAAAATTACTAATTTTAATGACGTTTTGAGAAATGTGCTTTATTTTATAATGGCATCATTATATTGGAACGCGAAGGAAACGCCGACATTCGTATATAACCGCTTTTACTCTTAGAAGCAGAATATTGGTTCTTTTTTTGACCACTACTTTGTTCATCGCTTTCAGAAAAAGTCTTGATTGTATTAACTAATGTATTAATTCCCATCGTAACGCCCATGATAATCACTCATAACATCATTGGCCCAATTCCACCATTAATTTGTTTTTTCTCACTTTCGCTCATCAATCTCATTATTTTTTCTCCTTTCTAATTAAGTAATATAGAAAAAATCATTAATTTGCTTATTCTAACCTTTACTAAACCAACATTTGCCTTCAAAAGTGTTCGCCGATGGAATAATGAAGGTAATGTTCGCCGATGGAATAATGAAGGTAATCGTACATTCCTATATAATATACTTCATGTTTAATATTAATCGAATCAATTACGACGAAAGCCTTGTGATAACTTTAGTAGCAAATGTTTTAGCAAAAACTCCTGGGGTAAATGTTAATGGCGATTTTAATGTCACATTAAATGATTCACACACTGTATTAGATGTTGTGTTCACGCCTTTACCACATATTTTCAATGTATTTCAAATAGCACGTAAAGTCCAAGATTCTATCTATTTTGTTATTAAAAGGAATTTTGATTTATACAATATCATCGTCAATGTTACCATTGGCAGAGAGGAACAATAATTTTCTATGTTAACTATCAAAGCTTCGAAATTAAAACAAATGTTCATGTCGGGAGCAGATGCTGTTGCTAAAGAGTATGAATATATTAATGAATTAAATGTTTTCCCCGTACCTGATGGTGATACTGGCACCAATATGATGATTACTATTAATGGAGCTGTTGATGCGATACGCAACATAGATTACACTGACATCTCTTTATTGGGCAAGCATTTCTCGCGTGGGTTGTTAATGAACGCCCGCGGTAACTCTGGTGTTATTTTCTCACAAATCATTAAAGGGTTTACTTCCGTTTTAAAAGAAAATAAAAATGAAATCGGTGTAGTTGACTTTGTCGATGCGTTTATAGCGGCTAAAAATGTTGGCTATGCTGCTGTAGCCTCTCCTTCTGAAGGCACGATTTTAACTGTAATTAGAGTAACTGCAGAAAAATTAAGTAAAGAACGTAATTTTAAAACCATCGAAGATGTAATGAAAATGGCATGTCGCGAAGCGCATAAGATATTACTACAAACACCAGAATTACTAAGAGAGTTAAAAGAAGCCGGTGTAGTTGATTCTGGTGGCTATGGACTTTGTTGTTTTTTTGATGGCATGTTATCTACTCTTATACAAAATGTGAAACAAGGTACTGTTGAAAAGATTCCGCTAAATAAAATTCGAACTAAAAAATCTTTTATTGATAAACTAGAAGATCCTAATGTCGGTTTTGGTTACTGTTGTGAATTCATTATGACGTTGAAATCACGAGTATCTTTAAAGCAACCACATAAGAAAAAATTTGATCTCATACAATTTAAAAAAGAAATGAGTAAAATTGGCGATTCATTAGCAGTAATAAGAGATAGCGATATAGTTAAAGTTCATGTTCATACATTATTTCCATATCGTGTATTAGAGGCTGGCACAAAATATGGTGAATTCAATAAAGTCAAAATTGAGAATATGACTTTACAATTTATTGAAAGAAACCCAGGTACAACTTTAGAAAACTTACAAGAAAAAATCAATACCAAACGAAAATTACCGAGCGACGTAAAAATTATCGCCACAGTACCTTCGGCTAATATTGCAAGTATCTATAAAAATCAATTAAATATTGCACATACAATTAATACAGAAGTTCTTGGGAACCCTTCTATTCAAGAATTTCTTGACAAAATTCGTAAAGCTCATTCATCTAATGTCATCATTGTTGTCGATGACTCTAATGTAGTTTTGGCAGCTAACGAAGCTGCATCGTTGGTTACTAACGAAGTTAATATCAAAATAATTAATGCTAGAAATATCGTCGCTTCATATTTAGCGTGTTTAAGCTTTGACCCTATTAAGGATTTACATAATAATTATAAAATAATTGAAAAAATAATTGATTCTACTGTAGTCGGCAAAACTTCTATTTCAACAAAATTCGTGAAATATTCACACATTGAAATACAGAAAAATGACTTTATTGGAATAATGGATAAAAAAATTGTTGTTAGTGATAAGAGCTTAACAAATGTTTTACAAGAATTATCTAATAAACTCGTTGATGAAATACGTAAACCTAAATTAGCATATATTGTATATGGTAAAGATGCTCAGTTACGTGATATTAAATTTTTGAAGAAACATTTAATGGAAACTCATTCACTTAAAGTAACTGTATTAAATGGCAGTCAGCCAACCTATTCCTTCTATATCGCTATACAATAATTAATTAAATATAATACCTCTTTTATGAAATTAGCAATAGATGTAATGGGTTTTGAAAACGATATCTCTGAAGCCGTTAAGGCTTGTCGTAAATTTAATAAACAATTCCCAAATGTTGAATTTATTTTGGTTGGCAAAGAAGAAAAAATTAAAAGTCGTCTTTCTGAGAATGATAAATTTACAATCGTTCATGCTAATGATGTTATTACAATGAACGATAACCCTATTACTGCTATTCGTAAAATAAATTCATCTATGTATAAGGCGATTGAATTAGTGAAAAATAATCAAGCAGATGGAGTTTTATCTGCCGGTTCAAGTACATGCTATGTTCCTATGACATTCGTGCTACTACAATTAATTAAAGGTATTAGCAAGCCTGCATTCATGCCATATTTACCGACAACTAACAAAAGAGGCATGATCATGTTAGATGTAGGCGCTAATAAAGAATGTACTGGAGAAGATCTATATCAATTTGCTAAAATAGCCACAATTTATTCTCAGACTATTCGTAATATTCCGATGCCAAGAGTTGGTATTGTTAATATTGGTGCTGAAATTGAAAAAGGGTTTGCCTATCATAAAGAAGCTTATCAATTAATATCGAAAGATAAAGATATTAATTTTGTTGGATTCGTTGAACCGCGTGAATTATTGGAAGGAGTAATAGACGTCGCTGTAGCTGATGGTTATACAGGGAATATTACTTTAAAAGCATTAGAGGGTAGTTTAAAATCGTTGAAAGTGGTTTTAAAGAAAGAATTTAAAAAACCTTGAAATTGATTTGGAGCACTTGTATCATTAAATGTAATTAAAGGATTATCTAAAACTTTTGACTACAAAAATAATGCTGGTGCTTTTGTTATGGGACTACAAAAAATTGCCGTTAAAACTCATGGCAATGCTGATGAACAGCAATTTTATTCTGCAATTAACATGCTCTACAATGCTGTTGACAAAAAAATAATCGATACTATTAAAGATTCGCTAGGACAAAAATAATGTATCAGTTAAAACAATTACTAGATTTTTTCAAAATTAGACCTAAGTCTTATGAATTATATGAGCAAGCTTTTACTCACTCTTCATATGTTCAAAACAATAAATCTGCTAATCATTATGAAAAATTAGAATTTTTAGGTGATGCTGTAATTGAATTAATCGTTAGCGAACACCTAATGAAAAAATATCCATACATGGACGAAGGCACCTTATCAAAACAAAGAATCATTATGGTGCAATCCAAAACGTTAATCAAAGCTTCTAATGCATTAAAGTTGCCAGAATTAATTAGATTAGGTGCATCAATTAAAGATAAAAAAAACTTTTCTGAAAACATCAAAGAAGATGTTTTTGAAGCATTTATTGGTGCACTTTATTTAGACCAAGGTTTACAAATGTGCCGTAATGTTTTAAAACGTACTGTTATCCATTTGTATGAAATTCATTCTTTAAATGAAATGAATGATTTTAAATCCTTGCTACAAGAATACATGCAAAAATTTAATAAGCATGATATTTATTACAAAACGATTAATGCTCAGCTCAACAATTATTGAGTTGAAGTTTGGATCAATGGAATTAAAAAAGGTGTCGGTCATGCTAACAAAATTAAAGAAGCACAAATGTTAGCGGCCAAAGATGCTTACAATAAAATTATTAAAGGTAGATAAAAATGAAAATATTTTTAAAAAAATTTAAAGCTACCGGTTTCAAATCTTTTGCTAACAACATTGAAATAAACTTTGACCAACAAATGTCTGGTATTGTTGGACCAAACGGAAGTGGTAAGTCTAATATTGTTGATGCTGTTAAATGAGTTTTAGGAGAGCGAAGTAGTAAGACGCTTCGGGGAAAAACAAATGAAGACGTTATTTTTCATGGGTCAATGGGTCATGAAAAATCTAAACATGCTGAAGTTACATTAATCTTTGACAATACTTCCAAAGTTTTACATTATGATGGCAAAGAAGTCGCAATCACTCGCCGTTTAACAAGAGGTGAAGGTTTAAACGAATACTTCATAAATAGCGAACCATGTAGGTTGAAAGACATACAAGATATATTTTTGGATACAGGTTTATCAAAAGGATCATTGGGCATTATTTCGCAAGGTACCGTACAATGGTTCGTTGAAGCCAAACCAGAAGATCGTCGCACCATTTTTGAGGAAGCTGCAGGAATTGGTTTATATACAAAAAAGAAAGATGAATCTAATACCCAGTTAGCTAGAACCGAAGAAAATTTAAATCGCATTCTAGATCTCACTAACGAATTAGGTAACGACGTTAAAAAATTAACTAGACAAGCTGAAAAAGCTAAAATTTTTGCCGAAAAACGCAAAGAATTAATTCATCTTGATTTAACAATAACCGTTAAAGATTTACATTTTTTCCAAAATAAATTAATAAAAATTAATGCTGAATTAAAAAATGCAAAAAATGAATTAGAAGTTTTTCAACCAGATATTAAAACAATTAGTGAAACCTTAAAGCTTTCTAAAGAAAAAGTGGAAATCGCTGATAGAAATATTGAAATATTAACTCAACAATTGACGGATTTAATTGAGAATATTAATAAAGTTGAACTTAAAAAAACTAATATCCAAAATAAATTAGCCGCTGACACTTTAAGTGAAAACCTTGAAAAAAGAGTAAATGCTTACCGCCAATTATTATCATCAACTAAATTTGAACTAGATGATGCTAAAGCGAAATTGCAAAAGCTACTGTTGGAGATTACAGCCTATAGTGAGATAGTAGAAAAGTTAACAGAACAACGTAACGAATTAATGAACTTATCCAACACCCACTCTGTTAAATTGGCTGAAACGCGTATGGAAGTTAAAAATATTCGTGAAGTTTTAGAAACCCACAGCCATCTTGATATAGGTGTGAAGACTATCGTTGAAAATAAACAAGCACTCTCAGGAGTGAAGGGGACTGTTCGAGATTTTTTTAATGTTAGTGGAGAATATGAAAAAGCAATATTAATTGCTTTAGGCAGAAATATTCAAAATATTATTGTCCAAACAAACGATGATGCTAAAACGGCTGTGGATTTTTTAAAACGTAATAAAAGTGGTAAGGCAACTTTTTTACCTATAGACACTATTAAATCACGACAAATTAAAGAAGAGCATTTAGATGTCCTAAAAATGCAAGACGGATTTATTAATACCGCCAATAACCTCATTGAATTTGATGTTTCTTATGCTAATGTTTTTAATTTCTTATTGGGTAATACAATCATTGCTAGTAATTTAGAAGCAGCAACTATTTTATCAAAATATACATATCAAATTTATCGCGTTATCACTCTAGAGGGCGACATCGTTGCTCCTGGTGGTTCCATCACAGGCGGATATAACAAAATTAATCCAGTAATGGGCATTAATCTAAAAACAAAATTAGCCCAATTGGAAAAAGAGTTTACTACATTAGATGGCGAATTAGTAGACTATAGAATTAATTTAGATAAAGTAACGGCTGAACTTAATGAAAACATATTTAAACTTAATGAAAAAAAGATTTTGGCATCACGTTATGAAGAGTCGGTTAAGACAAACGATAGTCAATATTACAAATATCAAATGGACTATAGTCAATTAATCAACAAAAATGATTTAACCGACAAGCGCGAACAATGGAGTGAAACTTCTCTAGAAGAGGAATTAGCTAAATTAAATCTTAATAAAAACAAAGTCTCACAGTCTTTAAATGTATCTCGTCAAAATAAAGCCATTCATAAAGCTAAAGTAGATGATTCTGAAGCTAAATTAACTGAACTTCGTTTTCTAGTGGACAAACACCGTGATACGATTGCTATTCATGAAACCGAAAAAGTACGTTGTGAAACCGTCATTGAAAATGCTCGTAATAAAATTAATCAAAATTATCATATGACTATTGAATATGCTACCGAACATTATAATAACGAATTACCGATGTCGGATAATCAAGCTCGTGAAATTATTAATAAATTACAATCTGAAATTGATCGCTTAGGTTCCATTAACATGGAAGCGGTAGAGGAACTTGAAGAAAAACAAAAACGTTATAGCGAATTACTAGACCAACAAAAGGAATTAGAAAAAGCAAAAAACGATATTGTTGAAGCTATTCGAGAACTTGATAATAAGGCGCGAGAAGATTTTACAAAAACAATTGATGCAGTAAATGACACATTACCGTTCGTTTTTAAATATTTATTTGGTGGTGGCACTTGCCGTATAGAATATGTTGATCCTGAAAATGTATTAACAAGTGGTATAGATGTGACAGCAAACCCACCAGGAAAAAATGTTGTTCACTTAAATTTATTATCAGGCGGTGAAAAAACACTCGTAGCTTTATCGATTCTATTCGCTATTTTAAAAAACAAACAATTCCCATTAGTAATCCTAGATGAAGCAGAATCAGCGCTAGACCCAGCTAATGTTGAACGTTTCGGTAATATCATTCATGAAAATTCTGATAAAACACAATTTGTCGTAATTACGCACCGTCCTGGAACAATGGAAAGATGTGACGTGTTGTTTGGCGCTACTATGCAAACCAAAGGCGTTACTAGTCTATTCAAAGTATCATTATCACAAGCTAAAAAAGAATTTGCTTCAGATGATGAAAAAGGGGAATAACTATTATGGGAATTTTTAGTAAATTTAAAGGTTTATTTAAACACAAACCTAAAGTTTCTGAGCAAATTACAGATTTAAATAAAAGTAAAATTGAAATTAAACAAAAAAAATTTGACCAAGGCCTAAAAAAATCATCAAATATTCTAAATGAATCTATCAATCAGATTGCTGCTAAATATCGTCGTTTAGATGATGAATTAATTGAAAGCATTGAAGAAACATTGCTTTTATTTGATATCGGCACTAGCGCAACTCAAAAAATTTTGCAAGCAATTGTTGATGAAATTAAATATCAAAATGTTACTGATCCCAATTTAATCAAACAAATTATTGTTGATAAGTTGTTTGTTTATTACATCCAAGATACAGACATAGACACCAATATTAACTTATTGCCAAATACAATGAATGTCATATTAGTTACTGGGGTGAATGGTGTTGGTAAAACTACTAGTATCGCTAAACTAGCACATTTATATAAAAGTAATAATTACAAAGTATGCGTAATTGCTGCTGATACGTTTAGAGCGGGGGCTGTAGCACAACTTGAAATATGAGCCAATAAAATAGGGGTACCTATATTTAAACCACAAAAGAGTGCTCAAGACCCCGCAAGCGTTGTGTATGGAGGATTAGATTTTGCTAAAAAAAATAATTTTGATATTGTCATTTGCGATACTTCTGGAAGGTTACAAAACAAAATTAATTTAATGAACGAGCTTAAAAAAATTGATGGTGTAATTAAACGATTCGACTCAAATCAACCAGTTGAATCATTACTAGTGATTGATGCAACTACAGGCCAATCAGGTATTATCCAAGCTCGTGCTTTTAATGAAGTTACAAAAATAACTGGTATCGTTTTAACTAAAATGGATAGCACAGCCAAGGGCGGAATTGTTCTTTCAATTAAAGATGCTTTTAATTTACCAGTAAAATTTATTGGTTTAGGTGAAGGATTAGAAGATTTAAGCTCGTTTGATCTAGAAATGTTTATTAGCGGTCTTACAAAAGGATTAGAGATAAATGAACGCTAAAAAAAATATCATTAAATATAGCGAATTATTTTTACACTATAAAAATCTTTTCACTAAAAAGCAGATAGATTATTTAATAGATTATTTTTTAAATGATTTATCTTTGCATGAAATTGCAAAAAAATATAATCTTACTACAGCAACCATTGCCGATAGTATAAAAAGAAGTAAAGAAACGCTAGATTTTTATGAGAATAATTTGCATTTATTTGCTAAAGCTATAAAACGCTCTAAGCTCTATAATCAAATTGATGATAAAAGCATCAAAAATAAATTAGTTGAAATTGATAAAATTTAGTTATGTTAAAGGCAATAATATTCGACATTGATGGGGTTATAACTAATTTATCTTTTTTTCATTTTATTGCTTGGAAGAGTGTTTTTAGCTTTCATGACATTGTTCTAAATAACGATGAATGAGAAAACTATAGAGGATTACCTAGACTCGCAACCGCCAAAAAGATAGTAGAACATCACCATAAATCTATGAGCGACGATAAAATTCTATCCATTGCTAATAAAAAAAACGATTTATTTGTTCATTTAATCAAATATGGCCTGACTCCTAAAGATGTAATGAATGGAATCAAACAATTAATTGATGATGCAATTACCAGAGGTTTACAATTGATAGCCATTAGTTCTTCAGCTAATGCTGTTTTAGAAATGAAATGTTTAGGATTATTTGATAAATTTACTTATGTTTCCAGCTATTCTACTAAAAGAACATCAAATTTTGATAAAGGACAACAATCTCCATTATTGCAATCGTTGAAAAAACTTAATATTAATCCTTCAGAATGCATTGGTTTAGAAGATGATGTTGAAGGTATCATAGAATATAAATCAGCCAACGTGTTTGCTGTAGCTATAGCTAATTATCATGAAAGCATTAAAACAGAAGCTGATTATTGAGTTGAATTGCCAGAACAAATAGTACTGGAAGAAATTATTTTTAATTACTATAAAAAAGATACATCAAATGATTAGTTATTTTTATTAATTTCTATTAACTTATCAAACATTTTTTCTTGAAGCAACATTGTTCAAATGTTGTCATAGTTACCTTTAAATCTTTCTTTAACATCTTCTAGTTTTATTCCATAAACTTTAGCTATTTTGATTAAATGTTCATCTATTTCTGCATCTGATATATCTAGTTTTAAATCTGAGATAATTTTTTCAATAGCAAGAACTAATGAAATATTATTTATTGCTGTTTCATTTAAGGCCTTGTCGAATTCTTTATGGTTTTTATAACCTAAATGTGAAATTATGTATTTTTCCTTATCTACTTTTGCTTCTTGTGCTTTCTTTGTTATATCTTCTTGTATACGTTTTAACTCACTATCTAACAATGATTTAGGTACGTAAGATAATTTTGTATGATCAACTAATCATTTAGATATTTCTTTAACAGCTTCTTGTTTAGCAATATATTTTTTGTGATCTAGTAACTGATCACCAACATATTTTTTAAATTCAGCAACAGTTTTTATGTTAGGGATACCAAATTTTGCAATATATGTTTCATCCATCTTTGGTCGTTGAATCGTTTTAACATCATTTATTACAAGCTCAAATTTAGTTTTTTTACCAGCTAAATCCTTAGCCTGATAATCTTTAGGAAAGGTAATGTCTATTGTTTTCTTATCATCTTTTTTTAAATTAATCATTTGTTCTTCGAAACCAGGAATAAATGTATTCGACCCTATTTCCAGTTCATATCCTTTGGCTTCTCCACCCGGAAACGGTTTGTCATCTAAAAATCCTTTAAAATCAAAATTTACCATATCGCCGTGAGCGATTATGCCGTTTTCTTTAGGAATTAACATTGTATCTTTTTTAGTATATCTATTAATTTCGTTCTCTATATCAGATTGCTGTATAGCTGGTTCCACACATTCAATTTTAATTTTTCGATAATCTTGATCAATGGTTACTTCAGGGACTTTTTCGAAAATATAAACAATTTGCAGGGTTGCTTCGTCAATTTTAGCTATATCAACCGAAACCCCTTCTTCAATTAGTTCATCTCTAATAAAATCTTTGCTATCAAGTAATAGACGATAGTTTTCATCAATTACTTTTTTTAATGCATGATTCATAACTTCGGATGAACTAATTTGTTTTTTAGCAACATCTAGCGGAACTCGACCAGCTCTAAAACCAGGAATTTTTAGTTGCTTTGATAAAATTTTGTAAGAATTATCTTGTGACTTTTTCCAACTTTCTTGGTTCGCTTCAACTATATATTTTACTTCGTGATTGACGATTTCTTTTTTGACGATTTTCATAATTATTGATTGATTATTTAGGGAATAATTCTACACCAAAAATAGTAATTAACATACCTATTTGTTTAATTCTTTTTGTATAGCCTTTCGATTAGGCAAATACTTTTCTACATATATTCAAAATGATTTTTGATGATGCCCATGAACCAAATGAGCTAATTCATGGACAATCAAATAATTGATTACATCTTTTGAATAACAAATTAATTGTAAGGCTAACGTTATTTTTTTAGCTCCTATCTTGCAAACACCGAACCTTGTTGTCATTCATCTAACTGATAACGAAGCAAAAAGTTTCGTTTCATTTTCTCAAAAACGAAACATAGGAGGGATTATTTTTTTTCAGTGATCTAGCAACACTTTATGAACCAAAAATTCTTTATCTGAATTTTTATTACAATATAAATAAATTTTTTTGTCTAAAATTTCATAAGTGCGTCTTTTATTTGTAAACATACTACTAATAGAATAGCGCTCATTTAGCAAATGTAAATAAGTGAAATCTGGATCAATTAATTTTGTAGTCTTTTTGATTAAAATGCGCTTATGCATGTTCAGAATATGTTTTTGGAGGAATGAGTCAAGCAACTGTTGGTTCATTCATTTACCAACAGTTACATGAATTTCATCATTTTTACTAATACGTATATAACTATTTTTTGTTGGTTTGATAAACAGCTTGTACATAATAGCGTATCCATCAATGTAAATATGCTTGATCTGATAATCATTAGTTCTATTCATCTAATAATTTTCCTGTTGACGTTGAAAATTAATTTGATTCTTTTCGAAATAGGCCTTATGAATATCATTAAAAGTAAAATTTAATTGATAACCTAATATTAAGTAATTTTTAAACCACTCTTTAACTCCATTAGCGTCATTTAATGTTTCCATGCTGCTAAATAATTTATTAAAAACAATTGTGAGGCTTTTTTTATTTAAAATAGAAATATTATCAGGAATAAAAAAATCCATATCAACATTAAAAGCAATGCTAAGAGATGAAATAAAGTGTAATCCGTCCACATACTCTTCTAAAATTACTTTACGATCAGAAGGCTGCTTTAATGATCAAAATTTAAAGCACCTTACTTCGTTTGCTAATTCTCCTAATTCAACAAATAATGCCAACTTTAATTCTTCAAATTCACTTTTATAATTAACATTGTGTTTTTTTTGAATTTCTGCATCCAAAATTTTTTGTGCTTCCAAAATATCAATTAAATCAATTTTCATTATTTACCCAATTTTACTTTTTCAATATCGTAAGCATTATCATAACAACGATTTAATTTTGGATGTGGTGGCGTCTTTTTTTGTGCATAACCGATAGATAACCCTATTATTAATTCAGCATCCCCTTTAACATTTAATAAAGCGTTTACTTCAGTTTTATGATGAACAACGCGTCCAATTAAACAACTTTGTAACCCCATCTGTTCTGCCGTAACCATTGCTAAAGTGCAAGCGATAATAGCATCAGCATACATTCAATTGTTTTTAGCATTTGGACGGTTATTATCAGCGTAAAAAGCGATAAATAATGGAGCTTCAGCAACATGTTTTTGGTTGTCAGCATAAATAGCTAATTTTTCTAAAGCTGTTTTGTCTGTGACGAACACACAAGAAAAATCTTGAATGTTACGAGCGGTTGGTGATGAATTAATAACGGACTTCAACTGATTAATTTTTTCTAATTCAATTGGTTTACTTAAATAACTACGACAGCTAGTTCTATCGATTATTGTTTTAATCATAAAATGGGCGTTATTTTTTCATTACCTTTTCAACTAACATTTTAAATTCTTCTTGATGATGAATCGCTAATTCACTAAGCATTTTACGATTAATAGCAATTTTTGCTTTAGACAGCGCGTTAATAAAAGTTGAGTAATTATAACCTAATGCTCGTACTGCAGCATTAATGCGTGTATTTCATAATTTACGAAAATCACGTTTGCGAGCCTTACGATCACGATAAGCATATTCAGACGATCTTAATAATGTTTGCCTTGCAATTTTATAAGATGTGTGTTTTGTGCCCCAGGCACCCTCAACTCTTTTTTTAGTTACCTTACGGCGTTGTCTTGTGGTTGATCCACCTTTTACCCTCATAATATGCCTCCTACTTGCCTAATGTATAACGATGTCTTTTAGCCATAGATTTAGTTAATTGTACATCGTGTTTTAAATGTCTTTTTTGTTTAGTTGTTTTACTGTGTGCTTGATGACTACGATGAGAATGTTTCATCATGATTTTGCCAGAACTGCTTACTTTAAAGCGTTTTTTAGCAGATTTTTTAGTTTTTTGTTTAATTTTTCCCATATTAAATACTCCATTAATTATTATTTATTCTTTACGATAGTTGATTCATATAAAACTGGTGTTAACTTTTTAATTGGCGTTAAGATTTTAGCCGTGTTACCTAATAAATTAACGAATTTATCATATGTCTCTTGAATCAACTCTGGTTTGAAGCCAATTCGACCATAAGCTTGAATCTTAAATTTGATTTGCGCATTATCATTTAATCATGCGATTGCTTGATTAGCTCTTCATTTAAGATCATGATCACTAATTTGTGGTCTTACTTTTACTTCTTTAATTTTAATAACGCTTTGGTTCTTACGTGAAAGTTTTTCTTTCATCTTTTGTTCATATGTAAATTTGCCATAATCGACAATTTTAGCAATTGCAACATTACCAGTTTTTTCAGCTGGTACAAATAAAACTAAATCATAACCTCGTTCTTTCGCCAAATTTACAGCAGCCATTTTATTCATAATGCCGAGTTTGATACCATTCTCGTCAATTACTAATAATTTGTCATCAGTTATTTTTTCATTTATTTGTCTATATTCCATTCATTTCCTCTTGTAAAATTTATATAAAGAAAACATTGTGTTTTTGGTAGAACACAATGTTTAGATTTAAATACAAAGTATTTAAAGCTTTAAACCCATAACCATTAGCTATCAGGTGAGTCGTGTAACTACTTTCTTTATACGCTAAGTATTCTATATTATTTTCATTTAGAATACGAATTAATTTATTGAAGTGTATAATTATTGAATATGTTTAATCATCATCAAAAGGAAAAGAGTATGAAAGTTGTTAACACTGAAAAAGCGCCTAAAGCAATTGGTCCTTATGTTCAAGGGGTAATTGCTAATGATTTACTGTTTGTCTCTGGTCAAATCCCTTTAGACCCTATAACTATGCAAAAAGTGGGAGATGGAATTAAGGACCAAACTCGCCGATCGTTAGAAAATATTAAAGCTATCGCTGAAAATGTCGGTGCTACCATGAAAGATGTAATTCGTTGTGGTGTTTTTCTTAAAAGTATGGACGACTTTGCAGCAATGAATGAAATTTACGGTGAATATTTTAATGAATGAAAACCAGCCCGTAGCGCCGTAGAAGTTGCTAGATTGCCAAAAGATGTTTTAGTAGAAATTGAAGCAATTATTAATTTAAAAAAATAGTATGAATATCAAGAAAAACATTAGTGTAAGTGATTTACCTAAGAAAAAACAATTAGGTTTCATGTCTTGCATCATCGTCGTTGTTGGTGCATGCGTTGGTGCTGGTATATTCTTTAAAAACGGCAGTATTCTTGCAAACACTCATAGCATTATTCTTGCTGTGATTTGTTGGTTAATTGCTGCAGTTGGTGTAATCGCAATGGCGCTTTGCTTAACTGAAATTGTTTCTAGCCAAAAGCAACAATCTAATCTTGGTATTGCTGCTTGAGTTAAAACATTCAATACAAAATATTTATACAACTCTTGTAAAAATTTTATTGCATACATGTATACCCCCATCATCCTGGTTGCTTTATCATATTATTTTGTACAAGCAATCTGCTTGGGCATGGGTATATATTTAAATTATTGATACATAATCTTAATAGCACTAGCCGTTTTGATTTGGTTCTTTTTCACATCAGGTTTATCCGTTAAGTTTTTTAATGTACAAAATTGAATTATTATGTCAGTCAAATTTATCCCGATTGTTTTTGTCTTCATAATTGGTTTCATATATGTTGGTATGGGAAATCACATTCCTAATCCATGGTCTCCAACAACGGTAGGGCCTACTGGCAATACTCCGTTGTTTGCTGATTTATCGCCCATTTGTGGCGTTATCGCATCTATCCCCGCAATTTTCTTTGCATTTAATGGTTTTACATATCCAGCAAATTTAACTAGTAGTATGAAACAACCAAAAAAATTACCACTTACTATGACAATCGGATTAATTATCGTCACTATAATTTATGTTGGCATTAGTGTATCTATGTTAATTTCTTCCGGTACAGGAGGAGTTGATGGTTTAAGTCATTGATTGCCTCCATGGTTGTACACCGTTATGTATATATTAATTGCTATTGGAATTTTGAGTGTCGTTAACGGTACGGTCGTTACTGGTGTAAATATTTATGAAGATTTAATTAAAAATAAAGAAATTGCTTTTAGCAGTAAGTTTGATTTTAGCAAAAAATATAACGGAAAACCGATGAGTGGTGTATTGTATGGATTTACGGTTACATTTATTTTCTTTGTACTTTGTACTGTAATAGGTTTATTTTTTGCAGATACAGGTGGATATGTAGGCAAGGGATTCGATAAGAATATTGCTGGCATATTTTCTTTTAGCGACATTATCTCTAACTGAGATGTATTATTTATTTTTATGTTTATCGGTGTGGCAATTTTAGGCTGTTTAATTAATCGTAGAACAAATAAAGTTAAAGTGGAGAAAACCAGAATATTTAAACCTGCTGCATGAATTGCATTAGTTTTACTTGGTATCAGTGTTCTTTATCTTTTTGTCAGCGTATTTGCAGATGTTGGGTTATCAATTAATTACGCTATTAAAGGCGATTATAACGATCCTGTTAATCCAAATGAAAAAGAAATAAAATTGTTACAAACGACATTATCTGCTAGCATGTTGTTAGTTTATGCTTCAGTTATTTTTATTCCTTCTTGAATTTCCCAAAAACGTTTGGCACATAAAAATTAAATCTTTTCAGCAAGATTAATGATGCCTGGGTAAACAATAGGAAGCAATTGGCATTCTTGTTTAATAGCCTCATATTTGATAGTTTTCTTTTCATTAGTTTTGACGTAATTATCAATTCATCTAATTTGTAATAAATAAAATTCATCGAATAATGAAAAATAAACTATCACAAAAGCTATGCTCCCCGCTCGTTCGGATTTTAATAAATACTCATATTGATGAGGTTTTATCATATCGGTACTAAAATTAGGTTGATTAGTTTGTTTAACTTCAAACTCAATGTGTTTATGATTTATATACCCACAATAATCTACGGTAGATTTACTTAACAATTTGCCCATTACTAAGTTATTGTTTAAATCTTTAACAATCTTGATGGGAATGTTTCTTTTTTCTATTAAACAATTACTATTAATCAAATAATCAATTGTCCGATTGACTATTTCTTCTGCGTACATTCCTCGGTTGGCATACATAATAAACTTACCTTCGCAACATATAGTAATGTTAGATATACAACATATAAAACGAATATTACTCCTAATATTTTTTTAAAATTTTTTAATTTTTTTATCTAGCAAAACGAAGAACTAAATAAGCAATATTTCAAACTAAGCCAACTAAATCAACTAATAGTCTAAAACCAAAAACCATCCCCAATGTTCAAGAGATTTTAGCATCGCTGACATCCATAAATTGTTGTGTCTTACTGATGGCTTTAAAATCCAAAACCATGTACAATAGAAATAAAAGAGTCGATAATCCAATAATTATTAAAAATAATACGTTATTACTAAATCCTGTTCCAGTAAAAGCAACAATGAGTGCTGTGATTAAAAAGACAAACATTACAATTAGAAAAGCGACAGATAAAATACCAGTAAATTTAGCAAGGCTAATAGCCGCTTTATCAGAAATTGCTCTTCCAATAAAAGAAGCGATAATAAAGGCTACTCCACCAGCACCAAATACAAATAGTAAATAAAAAATACCTTTATTGTCATTGGTTGGTGTAGCAAAATTTATTATAAATGCTAAGAATAGGATGCCGAACCCCAAGCCTTCAGCAATAATGTAAATACTCCAGGTTGTTCAAATTAACCCTCTTGATACATTGCCCATTTTGGTATAAAGTTTTGTATTCATTACCATTGATAAGATCATCGCTACCAAAATAAATACAATGCTAAGAACTCATAGGATAATAATTGAATTACTCAATGTAGTGTAACTTACATTGCTGTATAAACCATAGCCGATGCCGAATCCAATTAACGCAATTAAAATAAATCCAATCCCTGCGTTTAACATGGAACGGTTTAAAAGTGAAATTTGAGAATGATTGAATATTTTACCTTGAGTAGTTTTTACACTTGGATTGATATTGTCTTGACCGTTAATACCTATATTGTTATTCATCTAAGCACTCCTTATAAATAAATATGTCGAGATTATATAATAAATAAATTATGCGATTAGATATATTTCTTGTAGAACATAAGTTCTATGAAACTAGAAATAAAGCACAAAATGCAATTAAAAATAACCTTATTTTAGTAAATGGGAAAGTTATAAACAAATACAATTACTTTGCTAAAAACACTGATTTGATAACAAAAATAGAAACAGACGAATATGTCTCAAGAGGTGCATATAAACTTTTAGAGGCTATCAAACATTGAAATATTAATTTTACTAATAAAGTTGTTTTGGATATTGGATCATCAACGGGAGGGTTTAGCGAAGTATCAATTAAAAGTGGAGCAAAATTAGTTTATGCAGTAGATGTTGGCACTAATCAACTCCATGAAAAATTATTGAACAATAAAAAAATAATATCCATTGAAAATACTCATTTTAAAAATTTGAGCATCGATATGTTTAAACAACCAATCGACATCGTCGTTGCCGATATATCTTTCATATCTTTAACTAAACTTTTCGATAAATTAACGACTCTATTAAACTATAAATATTTATGTGTTTTTTTAATAAAACCACAATTTGAATTGTCTCCTCAAGAAGTTAATAGTGGAAAGGTCAAGTCTAAAAAATTATTAGACAAAGCCATCAATAAAATTAAAAGCTATGCTATTTTGAATAGTTTTAAAGTTAATGGTGTTATTCCTTCGCCAATTTTAGGAAGTAAATCGGAAAATAAAGAATTTCTCATTTATATGGAGAAGCAATAAATGAAATACATTATTCATGTGGATATTAATTCATTTTTTGCTTCAGTAGAAGAATTACAAAATCCAAATTATAAAAATAAACCAATCGTTGTTTCCGGATATACAAAACGTTCTGTTGTAGCGAGTGCTAACTATATAGCAAGAAATTATGGAATCAATGCAGCTATGCCTATATTTATGGCGAAAAATCTCTGTCGTTCATTAGTCGTTGTCACACCTCATTTTAATTTGTATGAAGAATATAGTGAAAAATTTATTCGGTTGATTAGTGAAAAGTTTACTAACAATATTGAAATTGGATCAATTGATGAATGCTATGTTGATATTACTAACATTGTGAATAAGAAAAATCAACCAATTAATATTGCTTATCAAATTCAAAAAATGATCAAAGCAAAGCTTGGCTTAAATTGTTCGATTGGTATAGCTAATAATAAATTTTTAGCAAAAATGGGAAGTGACTATAAAAAACCATTGGGTATAACAACCATTTGAAAAAATGAAATACCAAATAAACTATGACCACAATCAATTGATAACATGTTGTGAATAGGTAAAGCTAGTGCTGATTTATTAAAAAAGCACGGAATATATAGAATAGGTGATATAGCTAACGAAAAAAATAAAAAAGTTCTAGAAAAATTACTAGATAAAAATTGACTCGTTCATTATCAACACGCTAATGGCGGAGGAAGCGACACATTAGACTATTCCAAAAGTTTCCCAAAATCCATAGGTAATAGTGAAACATTTTTAAATGATACCTGCGATTTTGATGAAATTAAAGACAAAATTGTAGAATTAACACATAGTGTAGTTAGACAACTCAAATACCATCGTCTTCAAACTAAAACAATTTCATTAAAAGTTAAAACACCAGACTTTAAACAATACAATAAATCACTCACAATCGAGCACTATATTGATAATTACAATTTAATTATTGGAATTGTAATGCGTCTATTTCAAGAAAATTTTTCACAAACAACTTTACGCTTGATTGGTGTTACTTTATCTAGCTTAGTACAAAATAAAGAGTTAAAAATTTCAAGCGAACTATTTGATGATTATCGAAATAACGATGAAAATTTTAATAAAGTTTCCGAACGAGAAATAGCCGAAAAAATTAATAAAAAATTTGCTAAAGATATTATTACAATAGCTGAAGACAAATTAAAATAATTAGCTATGTTTTTCAATAAATTTCATTCCCTTTGGGCTTAGTTCTCGCCCATTAATGGTGCGATGTACATATTGTTTTTGTAAAAGAAATGGTTCGATCTTCGTTTCGATTGTATATGAATCAATGTTTAACATTTGACTAATAGTTTTTAAACCTAAAGGACGATTGGCATTCTTAATAGAATGCAAATAAGTCAGATCGTCTACATCTAATCCTTCGCTAATAATCTGTAGTTTTTTTAAAATTGTTTTAATTGATAGTTTGCCATCATAGATTCTAAAATCTTTGACACGTTTAATTAATCGGTTTGCATTTCGCGGAATACCTTTAGCGTTTTCTGCCAAAATTTTTATTTCCTCATTTGTAAGATCTAATTCTAATTTGCTCATAGATGCCCTAACAATTTCTTTAATATCCTCCAAATCGTAGGTCTTAATGTTTAATACAATACCAAAACGTTCTTCTAGAGGCTGCGGAATTTTGCCTAATAATGTGGTAGCGCCAATTAAGGTAAAATGAGGAATCTTTATTCTTGTGATTTTAGCATTAAAGTCTTTTCCAAGTGCAATATCAATAACAAAGTCTTCCATAATACTATATAGCAGCTCAATACATTGTGGATTAATAGCATGAATCTCATCAATGAATAAAATATCAAATTCATTAAGCGTCATTGCTAAATTAATAATGTCAATGTTTTTTTGGATGCTATTGCCTTGAACAATGCGAATACGTCTATTTAATTCGTTAGCAATAATATGGGCTAACGAAGTTTTACCAGTGCCTGGTAGTCCATATAGTAAGCAATGATCTAATGGTTTATTTTGTACCAAACAAGATTTTAAATAAATCCGTAAATTTTCTTTTAAATCTGGTTTACCTTTAAACTCATCTAGACTAGTTGGTCTTAATGAGACTACCATTGTCTTGAGATTGAGCAATAAATTTGATTGACTGAGAAATTAAATCACTTAAATCGACATTTTTATTAGACATATCAATATTTTTTAAAGCCAACTCTACATCCTTGCTTGCATATCCCAAAGATTTAAGTGCTTGAATCAATTTATTGATTTCTATGCAAGTTTGATCAGAGCTATTAACAGTGAACATATCATAAAGATTGTCAATAATCAAACGTGCATATTTAGGCGTAATGCCATTTAGTATACTTAATCCTTGAATGTCGCGTTTGGAAATCAATTGTTTGATTGCATTAAGATCATTGCTGCAAATATTTAATGCTGTTTTAGGCCCAATCCCACTTATCCCTATTAATAATAAAAATAATTCTTTAAATTCATAAACTTCAAAACCATATAGTTCTTCTGTTAAATTATTTTTATTATTTGTTGCCATGTGTTTATACAAATAAAGTTTCTTAAGTTTGTTAACCTCGAAACTTTCTGGATTGCAAACATTAATTACATACCCCACATAATTATTTTCAAATGTAATTGTTTTTTTATTAATAGAAACAACTTTACCGATCATATACGAAAACATATTTTTACCCCTCTTATACCCTTCACATATTTAATACAAGGCAAAAAAACGTTTTGCTAATATTTTTCGAAGATTAAAAGTAAAAACACTTAATAAATGTTGTTAATATTAAAGAAAAGGTATGCGAAAAATTAAGTTAATTTATTCGAATAAATGTACGGAAGGCATGTGAAATATAATAATATGCTATAGGATAGGTAAAAGTTATGAAAACCGATAAAATTATTAATTGATCAGATGAAAAAATAGATCATAACGAATATGCTCGTAGAGTTGATGAAGCTATTAAAGCTGAAATTGATGATGATTTAAAACGAATTTGCGAAAGACTTTCGTCTAATTAATTTTATTCATAAATTACTTTTTTATTATAAGTATGTATTCAAAATGACGACTTATCCTCAAACTGTAGCCGTAAATGTTTTTTTAAATTTCGGTATTCCTAATTGAATAGCCACTACATGCGGTGAATAATCAATAAAAATAAATTAACTAATCAAAAACTGACATTCTCCTTAAATTTTTCCCAAATAAATATATGCCATATTTTTATGTCTCGTATATAATACCTTGTAACAAAATCTGAATCTTTCATTCTATGTTAAATGAAAATGTTTTAAAGTAAGAGGAATTAAATTAATATGTCTAAAATTGAATTTTTTGCGTTAGGCGGACTAGACGAACGCGGTAAAGATTGCTACATCCTAACCATTAATGGTGATATTTATATCATCAATTGTGGCATCGTTACCCCACCAAACGTTTCACTTGGTGTTAAAAAAATTATTCCAGATTTTAATTGGCTTAATCAAAATCGTCGCGCCATTAAGGGTATTTTTATTGGTACACCAAGTTATGACCGTTTCGCTAGTTTAAATTTCCTATGTGAGTTTATCCCTAATATTCCAATCTATGTATCAAATATTGGTGCGAATATTTTAAATACCTATTTCCAAAAGCGAGTACACCGTCATAGTCAATCCCCACTAAAGTTAAATATTCGTATCATGTCCCCTTTAAAAACAGAGCGAATTGGTAATGCCATTATCACCCCGTTTAGAATCTCTAATAGTATGCCACGATCAATGGGATTTATCTTTAGTACATCTGAAGGTGCCATTATATACATTGACGATTTTATCGTTTCTTCTAACCGTAATTTATTATTTGAAGATGAGATTATGGAAATTAATCGTTTTACAAACAATAAAAATCTTTTATTAATTACTGGTGTGGGGCTAGCTGGACAATCTAAAGGATTCACTAACCCCAACCACCGAATTGCAGCTTATTTTGAAAACATCATGATTGATTCTCCAGGACGAATTCTAGTAGCTATTTATGATCATGATGTTTATAAAGTATTAGGCTTAATACAAACTGCGACTAATAAAAATAAACCAATTAGTATTTATTCCAATACATTTGTAGAATTATTTAACTATTTAAATAACAACAATTATCTTGGTAATAAAAAAGTTTCCATAATTGGTGATGATAAACTAGATGAATCTAATAATGCTGTTGTAATTATTACAGGAACGATTGAGCGTTTATTTCCTAAATTAACCAAGATCATTACAGATGACGACCAAAAGTTACATATTAAAAATAATGATACTTTTATTTTTGCTGAAAATACTATTCCCGGCTTTGAAACATTTGAAGCAGATTTATTTGATAATATTGCTAGAACTAATATTGAACGTATTTATAAATTACCAAAAGAAATTTTACCCATTTCTGCATCCAATGAGGATCATAAGTTTTTAATTGAAACTTTAAAACCGAAATATGTTGTACCAGTAGGTGGCCTTTACATGAATTTTGTAGAATACCAAAGAGCCATAATGCAAACTGGTATTAGTAAACAATCTATTCTGATTTTAGAAAATGGGCAAACAATTTCTTTTAATAATGGTACATTAGAACCTAAAACTAAATTTGTTAATCTAGAACAACAATACATTGGCACACAAGGTGTTTTAGACGTTGGTGCCTCTAGTATGTTTGAACGTGAACAAATGAAAGATAACGGCGTTGTTTTATTAAGCATTTTATATAGCAAAGAAGACAAGGTCATTAAGAAGTTCAATTACGATACCGTTGGAGTGATTAACGTTACTGACGATAATCGTATCATTTTAAATGCGATTATCGAAGATTGTAATCGTACAATCGCATCTCTTTTAACAACTGCAATTGAGAAAAAAGATTTAGATATGAAAGAGATTAAAATTTCGATTCGAAAATTCGTAAGTAAGCAATTCGAAAAGAAATTTAATAAAAAACCGTTAGTTCTTACTACTATAATTTTCGCAAAGGTTCCAAAAAAATAAATAATGATTGAAAAATTAAATGATGGTAAATCAGTAAGAGTTGAAGATGATGGTAAATCAGTAAGAGTTGAAGAAGAAAGTAACCCCCAAGGAATAATCGATGACAACGTGCTACCATCAGAAGTTACTAAAACGCGTAGACGTTTTTGGTTTTGTTTCTATCTATTATTGTTAGTGATGGTTTGTTTGTTTGCTACACGTGTACCATATATTGGTAGTTTTCCAGATTCATATTTATTTGAATTTGTTTTTGGTAATCTAAAATATTTAATTTACGCTTTTATAATTGTTTGAATTATTTTTAAACTATTTAGATTACGAATTATTAAAATATTCAAAACCAAACGTTTTATCTTGGGTTTTGTATTGTGTATTGTTGGATTCATTTTAGTTTTAGCAATCTTACAAAAATATTTATTGGTGAATGAATCTGTAACATTAAATACTTATATTTCTGGTTTTACAAGTTGATCTACAAGTAAAGATGCACAAATTTATCATTCGTTTATGCCGACAATTTGACCTAGTCAACCATATTTGGATGCAGGAATTATTGCTACATTATTAGCAATTTCTTGAGAATATATTGCAGCAATATTATTAGCAATAGTGGCTTTAATTTTCATTGGATGTAGCTTTCTTGTCTTTATCAATCGTAAAAATGGCAAAATCGTTAATTGGATTAAAAAATGATTAATACATTTATTAGGCGGTAATGTTTATAACAATGTTTATGATGAGTTATCTCCTAATAAACATGACATTGACCCTGTTATTCACAATAGTGTAGAAATTAAACAGGAAGCCAATAAATTTGAACAATTAACTCCACCAATTAGTTTTCTAACAGATACAAGCCAAGATAATTATTTTAATAATAAAAACCGAGCTGAAAAATTACAACACATTATTAATAAATTCATTCGTAAAATTAGTATCGATGCTGCATATCGTAAAACGCTTATCATGCCACAATATGCCGAAATTAGTTTTGAAGTCGCATCTAAAAGTCAAATTGATGACATTTTAAAAATGCAAAACGAATTATTGCATATGTTACAAGTTGATACTTTCAATATTGTTTTCAAGGGTAACGTCGTTAAATTTGAAATTCCGCACAAAGAAATTTCTAAAATTTCCATTCGTCAAATACTTAATTCTGTAAGTAATATACAAACCAATGAAGCGGTAGTTGGTGTAGGCTTGGAGAATGAACCGATATTACTAAATATTGATAAACACCCTAATGTTCTGATTATCGGCCGTCGTGGTAGTGGGGCAGCAATGCTATTAACAACCATGCTTATTTCATTAGCTTACATAAACAAACCAAGCGATATGGAAATAATGATATTGAGCCCAATGGGCGATCGTTCATTAAAGTATTTTGATAATTTACCATATATGCATTATCCATTAGCAATAGAATTAGAAGATTGCTTAATAAAGTTACACGATTTACTAAAGCATATTGAGGAACGTGAAACTAAATTTAAAGATGCTGGCGCCAAAACTTTAATTGAATTTAATAAATATCAAAACAATGAAAGCAACAAATTAAAAACATTCGTTTTAGTTATTTCATCGTTTGATTATTTAATTCGAAATAGTTTACAAAATTTACAATTATTGAATTCAATTTTAACTAAAGGTAGTAAAGTTGGAGTAAAAGTAATTTTATTATCAATTAATGTTAATAATGAAACCATTGAGCCAAAAATTTATGATGAAACTAACGCTCGTTTTATCCTTCGTTTAGAATCTGAACGCGAATCACTTAAAATCTTTGATACATATCAAGGGGTACAACTCAACGGTAATGGTGATGGTTATTATTTTGATACCGTTGCTAATAAAAAAACGCGCTTTCAAACTTGTTATTTAAATGCTAATGAATTACTAGAGATAATTAAAATTATTAAAACTTTTTATACTACTAAAACAAATATTTCTAATTAAACCATTTTTTTAGGATTAACATATTTATCAAATTCAGTAATAGTAACATACTTTAAAGTTAATGCCGCTTCCTTAAGTGTGGTTTTACGTTTTAAAGCATGTTTAGCGATTTCAGCAGCCTTTTCATAGCCGATGCGATCAGCTAATGCCGTAACTAGCATTAACGAATTATTAACATAATCAGTCATTCGCCCACTATTGACACTAATACCGCTCACACAATTTTTATTAAAAGAATTAATCATTTGTGAGAATAAAGTAACTGACTGAATAAAATTCTGCATTAATACCGTTCCAAAGGTGTTTAGTTCAAAATTACCTTGACTAGCAAGAAAAGCAATAGTTGTATCGTGTCCCATTACCTGTCCACAAATCATCGCCATACCTTCGCATTGGGTAGGATTAGTTTTTCCTGGCATGATAGAACTACCGGGTTCATTGGCTGGAATAGTGATTTCACCAAAACCACTACGTGGTCCACTAGCTAAAAAACGCACATCCTGTGCAATTTTATAAATATTAGTAGCTAATGCCTTAATTGCACCATGTAAATAGACAAAATTATCTTTGCTTCATGTTCCATGGTATTTATTTGGTGTCATGATGTATTTGTTAGTTTTTAATATTTTATTTAAAAAATCAACACAATACTTATCATATCCCTTAGGTGCATTATATCCAGTGCCTACAGCCGTACCACCCATGTTAATAGGATACATAAATTGAAGTGATTGCATAATCATTTTCTTCGCATTTTGTAAAGCAAAAGACCAACCGCTTACTTCTTCACCAAATGTAATTGGTAGAGCATCTTGAATGTGTGTTCTCCCCATCTTAATAACGTTGGCATTGCGCTTTTCTAATTGCTGGCAAGAATTAATTAACCCATCAACTGCTGGTAATAATTTTTCTGTCACCAATTTAACAGCCGTGATATTCATCGCTGTTGGATAAACGTCATTAGTGCTTTGTGACATATTACAATGATCATTAGGGTGAATTAAATTCTTCTTAGCAATTTCATTGGCACGATGAGCAATTACTTCATTAACATTCATGTTAGTTTGTGTGCCACTACCAGCCTGGTAAGCATAAGTAGGAAAATTAGTATCTAACTTACCATTCAATATCTCTTCACAAACAGTACGTATCAGTTTAGCCCTTTGCTTATCCATTTTTTGGCATTTTTCATTTGCGCTGGCAGCCGCTCATTTAACCGCAGCAACAGCATAGATTAAATCTAAAGAAACTCTTTCTTCGCCAATGTGAAAATTAATTGTACTTCTTTGCGTTTGTGAGCCCCAATATTTATTACTTGGGATTTCCATTGTTCCTAGAGAATCTTTTTCTACTCTCATAGCATTACTTTTCTTTGATTGCATAATTGCTCCGCCTAATATTCAATAAAATAATTTGAACTATACCTATATTTTAGTCATTTATGTATAATTATGTACTATTTCTTGGTAACAAAATTCTTCCATTTGTTACTCGGTAATAGCACCGCTAAAATAAAGGAAGTAAAATAATATGGCAATTAGTAAAGCATTCAAACAAAGTCTAATAAAAGAATTTGGTGAATCTGAAAAAAACACTGGATCAGTAGAGGTACAAATCGCAATTCTTACTGCAGAAATTAATGCAATCACTGCACACGTGTCAACTAACAAAAAAGATTTTTCGACTAAACGTGGTTTATTCAAGAAAGTATCGCAAAGACGATCTTTGTTAAATTATCTTGAGCGAACTGATATTGAAAAATACCGTGCATTGGTAAAAAAGCTAGAAATTAGAAAATAACACCTAATCCAAAAAAATAATAAAAATGTATATAAATAAATTGTAAACATTCTGGGAAAATATAAATCCGTTAAATTTATTTAACTTTTTGCTATGGCACTTGTTCACCTAAAAGAGATACATACAGCTATTATTTCAAATCAGTAAGATAATTTAATTTTTCAGGAAAGGTAACATTTGGTCAATCTATAAATTTTCAATAATTATCAAATTTAGTATCATCATTAAATGATATTTCTTTAAAACGTTCTGAACCTTGCGTATTCGAATAGGCATTTACATAATGAGTCTCAGAATCGTAAGAAGAATTTAAATTAAAATTTATAATATTTCGATCTCCCATATAAACTAATAGCAATTTATTTTCGTAACTTAATGAATATGGATACGTTCCCTCTTGAGAAAAGATCGTAAGACTATATCTATCTTTTTTGATAAGGTCCACATCTATGGATATGACCTTATATTCATCTCAAGAATATTCATAACTAAATAAAGTTGAATTCACCATGAGTTGAATATTTCATTCTTGCTCGACAAAAAGATAAACTTCTTCACTCTTAGATGTTGAAAAGTTATGGGGCTTACTAGCTTCTTGTATGTGAGTTGACAAATAATCTATAACTTGATCCTTTGAAGCAAACTCCCAATGAGTTTTTTTAGCACAAGAAGTTAAAGAAAAAGTTAGAGTACTAATCCCCCCCCCGCCAATCAATATCACCGACGCTAAATTAATTAAAAGCTTTATCTTTTTCATAATCATCAAACCCTGCCATTATACATTTGTTTATAACATAAAAACTATTTATGTATTGGTTAAGTGTTGCTAAACATTAAATAGAATGAAAATAAATTGGGTTAAAAATAAATGTTTGACACGGCATTAACCGA
>JAIRKU010000019.1 GCA_031259945.1 Mycoplasmataceae bacterium | reverse complement strand
ATTTACAAAATATTAAAAATATTTTTGTGAAAATCAATTATTTAATTACTTAGTGACGGTTTTATTTGAATTATGTAAAGTACTTTATTAATATTATTTCTGGTGCTGAATCCGAGAATGAACTCGGAGCGAGAGCTTACCATGCTCTTGTTTTACCACTAAACTAATTCAGTAATAATCTAATCTTTATGTTCGGATTTATATATGCAAAATCTATAACCGCATTATATATTTTTATGTAGATTAATTGAAAGAAGGGGAGGACCTTGAAAAAATTAAGACCAGTTTTAGTTATTAGCGATAATGAAAAGTTAATTAATAGATGCTTGATTGTTGAAATGTCAACTCATTGTATAAATACTCTATAGAATTAACCAAATATTTTTCTAAAAAACACAGTGAAGAAAAAACATCCGATATTTTACCAGACAGAACACATACAATAAATAGGAGTTATCTAAAAAAACGTAATCGCATTTGAATTAGCAAAATTACCGATAAGATAAAATTAAAAATCTCTTCATTTATGAAAAGAAATATCAGAAGAGATTTAAAAATACTTATTTTGTTTAAAGGACAGGCAAGCCTGTCGGACAAAGCAAGAAGCAATGTCATAGAGTAAATTCTACATCATCAATAATACACAAACATTATAGAAAAGTCGAATGTCTGAAAGATCAGGAATAACTTCCTAAAATATACATTAGTAATATGCCCTAAATAATATTATTTCTTCAATATTTTATTTTCAAATAAAAGATAAGCACTAGCTAATGATGACAAATAAATTTCTTTATTATTACAAAGAATATTTTCTAATTGTTTCAATGTAACTCAATGATTTTGAGAAATATTTTCAAAGAGCGAGCCATCTCCTAAAACTTTCTTTGCTAATTTAGCTTTGGAAATATCAATAATGAAATTGTAAACTGATTCATTCATTTGCGTTGTAGAAACTACAATATTGAAAGCCTTAATATCTGTTTTTTTGATAATATAATTTGTTTCTTCAAATACTTCCTTAATAACATTTTCAATAGGAGTTTCACTTTTTTCTAATGAACCAGTTACACAACATGGATATAAATTAGTTCATTTTAAATTAGGTACTTCTTTGATTTTAAGTTCTGGCAACGGTTGGTATCTCAACAAAAATTTATAATCATTGTTTGATTGTTTTACATAAAGTAAAGCAGCAGTAGAGTTGATACTATGACGTTGAGCAAACACAAACCCACGATCGGTTTCGTATAAATCAACCCATCTGTTTTTATATAGTCGTTTTGCCATCATTCATATCCTTGTAGAGTTGTATTTTTCCTTTAAATTTTTGTTGTATCTTTAATTTATTCAAATAATATCGTGTATTGCTAATTAAAGTAGTTGAATGAGCAAAATGTTCAATTAATTCCATCATTTGAAATAAACGAATCTCATTAATATTTTTCTTGAAAATACTTTCGTAGAGTTTTATCAAAGATGGTGATTGATAAACGATTTTAATATCATAAATAACATTGTTATGTGAAATAAAATTGCGTAGATGTAAAGTATTTTTTAAGAATTCTACAAAACCAATGTAATGCTCTGATCCTAATTCAAAATTTCCCAATAGATTTGCTTGAGCTTCAATTGGTAAAGCAATAAAGAGAGAAAATGATGTCGCGAACGATCATGTTAAACACATGATATCTAACGGACAATTACGTCATCGAAAAACTTCATTATGGATATTGGGTAGGCAATAATGTTTTGTAATAGTAGAAGACGATAAATATTTAATTAATTTTCTAACAAAAAAAATGTATGTAATTTTAGGCTCTACATTTTTCAAATTAATAAAAATTTTATGTTCAATGTAATCTTGATCTAATTTAAATAAGCATTTATCTTTGATATGGAAATAATTGATAATGCCATATGCTACACTAGTATTTACGATTTTTTCAATTACTAAAATATAACGTAAGACATGATTAGCCATATCGCGATCAAACTTATAAAAATTAATTAGTTCATCTGAATTTGCATCAAGATCGTACCGTCTTTTTTCGATGTCGCTATAAAAAGGAGTACTATATCCGTAAATGAAGGTATTAAAATTAAAATTTTTAATGTGGTAATTTAAAATGCTCTTATCGCCAATTTGCAACCCATTTTTCGCCAAGCCCTTAATAATATTGTGTGGGTTTATAATATTTTGCATAAAATAATAATATCATATGGAACGTAAAAATAATCTATCATCAGCATCTCCTTTAGTTAAGGATATCGTCTTCATCCATGGAATCACTTCTTTTGGCAAAAGCCATATCAAGTTATGCGAACATTTAGCTAGAAAAGGATATATTTTTCATTACTTTGATTTACCAGGACACGGCGAAAAACAATGAGAATGGAAAACACATAAATTTACTTTTGATGACATGTTAAATTTTGTAGATGAATACATCAAAATTAACATTAAAGATAAACCATTCATGATTATGGGTCATTCCATGGGTGGCGGCATTGCCCTATCAACATATACTAAACATAAATCACATATTGCCGCCGTAATCTTAGAATGTCCATTAACGCCAGCGGTTTTTGTACGTAGAAGTCAAATTGATAAAAATGATTTAAAAAATTTTTCTCAAAAAATTAAACGAACTAGAGAACTTATAAAATCAAAGTGAATGCAATTTATATTGGGAATAAAGAAATGACTAGGGAAAGATAAATGTTTTGCACCATTATTAGCCGACATCATTAAGGGACCTGCTTTAGAAAAAATTAATAATGGCATTAAAAAAATCAATGTACCTACATTATTAATTCTTGGTGAAAATGATCCTGTCATCCCGCCAATCACAACGAGTGAATTTTTAAAATTGAATATAAAAACATTGACAATTGGAATGGTTAAAAATGCTGGCCATAATCCGTTTAAAGATGCCTCTAAACAATACGAAGAATTTATTGATGATTTTCTTCAAAAAATTAATAACTAAACTTAGTACCTATTTTAAATGGATGGTTGCCATTAATCATATTTTTAACCAAAACTGGTCGTTTGCCAGGAAATTGTAATTTAGTGATGTATATGCTAGTGCTTTGTCCACATATAACTCTAATACCATTTTTATCTAATGTTAAGATACTACCTGGATTACCATTTATAGATTCGCTCGTTGGCTCTGATTCATAGATCTTAATGTTTATGTTGTTATAGGTTGTATATGCAATCGGTTCATCGTAAAGACCACGAATCTGTTGGTCAACTATAGTTGCTGATTTAGATCAATTAATTTTCTCATCTAGGCGTGTAATATTGCGAGCGAATGTAACTTTAGTCACATCTTGTTCAACGCTTTTAATATTTGGTTTGAATAAATCCTTTATTTTATTACGTAATGTTTGATAAGCTAAGCCAGATAATTTATTGTACAAAGTTCGATATGTTTCACGGTTCGATAAGGACAATGATGCTTGGTATATCACATTACCAGCATCTAATTCTTTAGTCATGAACATTAAAGACACACCGCTATGTTTGTCACCATTGAGTATTGCATAATGAATTGGTGCCCCACCCCTTCAACGAGGTAATAACGATGTATGAACATTAATGCAATGATATTTTGGAATATTTAATATTTTTTCATCGAGTATTTTGCCATAGGCACAAACAACAAATAAATCTGGTTTTAGATCAACTAATGTATTGTGTATTTCCTCAAGTTTTTTTGGTTGTAATATTTTAATTTGATGCTGTTCGGCAAAAATGTGTATAGCACTTTTTTGTATTTGTTGTTTGCGTCCAACAACCATATCTGGTTTAGTGACTACAGCTATGACATTAATATTTTCATCCAATAAAGCCTTTAAACAACTAACGGCAATGAATGGGGTACCAAAAAAAATAACTCGTGATGGCATATTTAGTTATTTTTTGCTGCTTTTGATTTGGCTTTGGCAATTTTATTTTTATTTTTTTGTAAACGCTTTTGTTTGCGTTGCTCAGCTTTTTGTTGCTGCTTTATAGCTTTAGCATTTTTAGTGGTTTCAGCAAATTTGATTGGAGCAATTCATTCCATTTCTTTATCGTAATTTAATAAGCCATTAATTAATATCTTACGATCGTATTGCTTTTTATTAATTTTTGTATTTAAGACTTCACATTCAATTGCTCTAGGTTTGTCTACTGTTCCAGTTTTAGTTTGGCGTGTAGTGAAGCAAACCACATATAAATCGTGTTCTCGAGGTATATGAAGTTTTTGGCCTAAGCGCTTAGCGGCTATTTTCTTTTGATTAAATTGCCATTTACGTAGTTTTATTTCTTCACGTTTCTTGCTTTTTAGATAAGGCGATAAATTGGGGTTGACATAATCAATACTATTACGTTTTGCTACATAACAATCAATAATTTCTTTGCCGTAATCTTCAGAATCTTTAAGATATTGTTTTACTGCTTTTCACACTTCATCTTTATTTTTACGAGCAGTAACAGAAGCAGGAGTTGTTTTCCCTTTACGCTTTTTAAGCCAAATGGGAATCCCAATAGCAGCAATGGCAATTAAAATGATAATTGGTAAATAACTAGATGAACTACCCATTATTTTTTATCCTCAATTAAACTAGTTAAGAAAACATTTATACCATCGGCTATGGTATTTAAAAGTTCCATTGTTTGTTTGGTTAACTTTTCTTTTTTAATTCAAACAGCTGTTGCGTCAATGGCTTGACGTAACTTTGAACTATGATAATTTAATTCACTAATTAAATTTGTATGTTTGCCCTTTTTAATAGAATTAACATGCATTTCTAACTTAACTGCGTCAATCTTTTGTTGTAACACATTTGTCTTAGTTTTTAGATTTACTTTTTTCTTTGCCATAAAAATTGAATGTTAATTATATAATATTACCCATCTATATAAAATTCATTATGGCAAATATTAAAGCAAATATTAAAAATATTCGTAAAACAAAGAAACGACATGCACGTAATAAACGAACAATCACTTCACTTCGTTCAAAATCAAAAACTGTGCGTAAAACTCAAACATCAAAAGACTTGGCAGTGGCGTACAAAAACGTTGATTCTGCTTGTGCCAAGGGCAAAATTCATAAAAATAAAGCCAATCGCATTAAATCTCGTTTGGCTAAAGCGCCTAAAAAAACAGCAAAATAATGAAACTTTTTTCACGTGTGTTTTTGATAACAAGTTGTTTAATCGCTATCCCAACAGTTATTATTCCTAGTTTAACATCATGTAGTGATAACAATCCTTTTACAAACACCGTTACCGGAGATGATGTTAGTATTAAGAATAAAAAAGAAGCAACCGAATTAGAAGCTATCGCAATAACAAGAATCGCTACATCTGCACCTCGTAGCGTCAGCGGTGCCGATGACGTTGAAGCGTTATTATTCAATGCTTTAACCAATAATTATTCTAGTGAAGTGCAAGCTGATGCTTATGCTTCTTCGCAAGTATATTGAGAATTAGTTTATTATATGTGTAAACAATATACAAAAGACACTTCATCTATATCTGTTGCAGGTTACACAACAACTAATGATCGTCGTATATTTTTGCACGTATCAGAAGAAGAACCTAATGTTAGTTTTAAAGACGGTGCAAGCATGAAATGCAGCAACTTCCTTAACAATGCTGAATTAAAGGGTAATGTAGGTTACGCTACTCCACCTGATAGTAAAAACCAACATTTTAGATTAAATTTTGATTCTAGAGTTTACATCGACTCTTATGCTTTGTGGGCATGAACATATTCTTCTAGTGAACATTTCTAGATCATCATAGTTTTTGATATTTTCATTTTTTCAATTAACCAAGTGTAAACGAATATGAACCAAGCCACAACAATTACGCCAACGATTGTTCAATTAATGATTGTTGCTGCGTGAAAATAACTATCATAATTTTTTTCGCCTAGAGGAACTTGTTTTAATCAAGAAATAAAAAACGAAGACCCAGTAATGCCAATTGACATAACTGATTGATAAATCGCCATGGGGGATAATTTTTTTTGATTAAATGTTTTTTGTAAGACAAAACCTAAAATTAAGTTATAGATAATTCCATAACTTAAACCATTTAATACATGAATGCCTAAATAGGCGTATGAATCCAATGTATAAATCCCAGCTACTTCGTAAATTATTCATATGGCACAGCCGATAGTAAAAGATCATAATTTACCAATTTTATTAATTAAAAATAACCCTGTAATCAGTCCCCCAAATAATTGACCTAAACTAAATAATAAAGATAAATATCCTTCATAACTACCGGCACAACTAAAATTAATTGGATCTTGAGGATTGTAGGCATATCCCGCTAATACTTCAATATGCAGTTGAGCGATACTCCCAGAATTAGCTCATTTAATAAAAGCGATTAATGATCCTAAAAAGCAAATGTAAACAAAATAAATCCATTCTCTAGATGTTTTTATTTGCTTTTTGTAAACATCATCTTTGTAAAGACGTTGTCGATCTTCTTTTACAAAATAAGCAACAATAAATGTTGCAATAATTACAACTAACCCTACCAACCACATATATTTAAGAATATCGGAATTATTTCTTACACTATCTGAACCAACGGAAGAAAAGGTTGATTGAATGGCACTACTAATGAAATCAGCTAACAAAGGTGGAATAGAAAGTATTGAGACGGTTAGAAACTGTTTTGATTTACCATATTGTTCATTGAACAATAATTGATAAGTACCAATCATGCTAGCGCCTACACCAACACCAAGGGATTGAATGACATTAGTAGTAGTACATGGGTAGATGATGATTGGTATATAAGTTATAAGTCCAATAAATAAAGCTAGGTATATCATGGATTTACGAGAGCGAGTTTTAAAGGCAAATCAATCAGCAAATAATCTAGCAAAAATACCAATAAAGCCATAAGACGCAAGGGGCAATCATAGCAATATCATTTTGCTATCAATTGCTTTTTCCATAACTCCTGTGTATTGACGTAATAACATTAAAGGAATTCAAAACAAAGTGTAACAAACAAATAATAATTTATAACCCTTCTGATTAATTTTTATAAAACGGATTACTACAATTGCAATAATTATGGCTAAAACAATAATTGCAACATTAATATAAATTGGTAAATACTGCATTGTCGATAAAGTTTGTATGACTTTCCTAAAACACTATTAATGATAACTTATCACTATGTTACTTTTGATCTTTTTATTTTTCGAGCCAAGATGAATAAAAATTTATTTTGTTTGGTTTAATTCAGAATATAATTGGCGGTATGAAAATTCATTTATTTTGAGCTTTAAGTTCATTAACAATTACAGCCATTGCCATAACACCAGTCATTTCAAGTTGTAGCAATGCTTTTGCTTCAGAACTTTATGCTTCAGCTGAAGGCGTTGAATTTTATAACGATATAACTAGTAAAGATTTTATGAACCAATATGTCTCTCCTAAAGGTGAACCGAGAAATTACTCATCCAGCAGTAGTAATGATGTACAAATGTGCAAGACAATTAACACTTTAATTAAACCTAGAGATATGATTTTTTTAATGGCCTATGACATTTATCAAATGTTTCAAACCGATAAAACAAGCATTGAAACAAATTGCTCCGATGTCACACTTTATGTTGGTAAATATAACGATAACGGGTTTGATATATCTGAGCATTGAACCGATGCAAGCTACACTTGAGCAGATGACTCCAAGGGCGCCAGATGTGTTGCACACACTATTGACGAAACATTGCTTTCTGTTTCATCGGTTGGTATGGATGCAGACGGTGCTCTACAAATTGTATTTTCGCCTATTACATCCAAGCCTAAGATAAGTATAGATCATTACTCAACTGGGGACACAAAACAGCATCAATCCGATTCTAAAGACCGACTTGTTTATACATTGCCACTAAGTGCATGGGAAAAATTATTTCCAGGCTATAAAATGCCTATATTAGTTTAATAATTATGCCAAGCAATAAAATATTTAAAACATTTTTGTCTTTTTTGGGCATCGGTTCATCTATTGCATTCCCTATTTCTATCTCTTCGTGTGTCTATCTAGATAAATTCCAAAAAATTTCCGTAACTGATTCAAATGTTTTTTTTAGTGATAACAACTGATTACACACTAAAAATAAATTTGATCACGACATAATGTGTGCGTATCCAGGCGGAAGTTATATTAAAGTTGCCTTTTATGGTAACACTATTGGCATTGACACTTATTGCTTTGATTTTAATACCAATAATTCTTCTTCTTTTCCCAAACTAGTTATTTTGAGTTGTTATATTGATGGTTCAGACACACCAATAGTGAAACATTTATCGGAAGCATTAGGTAATATATTAATCTTTAGCGATTCTCTAAAAGATAATAGCGATGGATTACCACATACTGCCAAAATATGCATAAGCATAATCCAAGAAAATCAAGAAAACAAGAATAGATTTTCATGGCCTAATGCTGTTGTAGTTCAAAATATTTTAATTGAAAAACATAAAACAATAGTTGATCCAACTAGTGTTAATGATCCTAAAAATCCAAGTTTACAATTCAAACGCAGTAAGAATGTATTAATTTATGGCGACTCATTGATAGAATGTTCAACCGTTGGTTCTGATTATGAAAGTAATGCTAAAATGTGAGAAGCAAATGATTATGAATATTCACTAGTTGGTTTAAATGAACTTTATTTAAATCCATCTAGCGGTTCTCATCAACAATTTTATGATGATAATAATCCGTTGAGCACATCTACTTTATGAAACAGATTTAATGATAAATATTCTCGGCTAGATGAAAATAATAAATTTACAATTAAACCAGATTTAATTGTTTTAAATATCGGCACTAATGATGCATTAAATAGTGTTACGGCTACGGATATGACATCAACTTTAACAAAATGAATTAATCACATCGCATCTCTATATGATAATGCACGCCCCAACATTATGATCCAAACACCTTATCTTTTTGATAATTCTAATTATCAAACGTATCGTGAAGCATATACCAATGCTTATAAAGATTTATTCTCTTCGTATCGTGTGTCAAGACTTAATATGTTGTACTTAATGGATTTAAGTTTAGGTGCTGATTGAGTTGTTTACTATCAATCAGATGATAAAATACACCCTAATAAAAATGGCTGTGAAAGTTTAACGAAATTAATGGAAGTTGCTTCTACTCCAACAAATCCTACAAATGTCTCGATTTCAGTTAGCGAAAGTAAAATTAAGGTTCAATGATCTAACCCAACTAGTGAACCCAAATATTCCATTCTACCCATTATTAGTAGTTATGAAATTAGTTTTAAAAAGAAAGATCAAAGCGATCGAAATGAACCTAACCATATTAATTATGATCCTAATGAGACAAGCTATGTCTTCGAAAGCGATAGCTTGGAAACGGGTGATTGAGAAATTCGCATACGTTCTGAAAATCAATTAATTAATAAATATTCTGATGGAGTGATAAAAGAAGAAAGTATTCCGTAGGAAAATAAAAATGAATGGTTTATTTAACGGTTTAGGATATGGTAATTATGCATTGTTTATAGTTTTTGCTTTCATCATTGTTTTTGCTTCTTACTTAATTTCTCATATTGTTGATGCAACTGAAAAAAGAACTAGATTATCAGGCGTGCTTATTGGTGGTACAGTTGTGGCATTCGTATCATCAATGCCAGAATTCACTAGTTCATTAATCGGTATATTCACCACGCATAATCCAGCAGTAGCTGCCGGTAATTTGTTAGGTGGTAACTTATTTAGAACAGCCATGTTAGGATTAACATTAATCTTTTACATATTGACGATAAGGAAAGCAAAAACAACACTCATTCAAGTTAGTTTGACTATTTCGCAAATCATAATATTTACTTCCTATTTTTTGATTATGTGATTAGTACGTAATCAATTTACCGAAAATATTATGACAATTATTTTCGTTTCACTATCAGTTGGTGTTTTGATAGTCTACATGTTAAATTTATACATCATGTGCAAAAAAGGTAAAAAAAAAGATGTAGATATTTTAAAAAACGAAAGAATAGATGATGTTTATAAAGGTTTACAATTTAAATTCAAATATTTTTTTAGTAAGATAAAATTATGAAAAATGTGTTTGATTTTCATAGGATCAGCATTCATTATTATTATTGCTTCCATGTTTATTGCCATTAACACAAATTGAATATTATCATCATGAGGTTGAGCAACGGATAGTCCTCAAACTGGGTTTGGTTACTCCTTACTATTAGGGATAGTAACTTCTATTCCAGAATTAATTACTGTATTAACATTAATGCGTTTAAGAAATATCAATGCTGCAATTGGTGATATTTTAGGTAGCAATATGTTTTCCTGTTTAATATTATCAATCGTTGATTTGGTATACTGGCACGGTAATGACACTTTATTTGGGCATGGTAGTCAGGAAGCATTGAATATTTCTTTTTGATGTTTTATTTCTATAATTTTTATTGGTGTATTTATTTTAATTAATTTTCTATATAGAAATAGTAAACATGGAAAAACATATTACATTCTTAATGGTATTGCTTTAGGTTTTGTATTTTTATCATATGTCGCTTATTTAATTATGTCGGCTCTACAAATAAATATTTTTAGTCCAATTAACCCAGATCCAGGCCCAACTTTACATACTTCAGTTAATGATTTGTATAATTCTGTTGATCTTTTAAAGGTATATTTGAATTAAGAGATAAATCATAGAAGAAATATTATGTGAAGTTTACCTACTATCGTTGTTACCTTACTTCCGTTATTATTTCCGGTGAATAGTTACACTTTTAGTAACTATTCACCGGAAATAATTTAAACCATAGGTTTATTTATTTTTTTACAAATATTTCATAAATTGTATTTACAATTTAATTTGTTGGTCTCACTAAAATGTTCAATTATTC
>JAIRKU010000006.1 GCA_031259945.1 Mycoplasmataceae bacterium | reverse complement strand
TCAACAAACTTTTGAATCTGCTTATCAAATTCTATTTCTACTAAATATTTGGTAGGTACTCAAATTGGATTATCTATTCTTAGTTTATCATTGCTATTAAAAAAATAAAATCTTGGGTCACCATACCTATGGTAATCTTTATTCCCTGTCATGAAAAAGCATAAGTGCATATCTTTTTTCTTATTAAAATCAAAACAAATCATTGGACGATATAACCGGTTCAATGTCCTAACGCATAAATTTTTTTTATTTTCAGTAGCTAAAGTGACGATATTAGGATTATTTTTTTGAGATATTGATTAAATTTTTAAATGAAATCTGAATGTCTAGAGTGCAAACAAGCAATAATCGTATTTGATTTTTGTAACATATGTTAGATTATAAAAAGAAAATACGAACCACTTGCGTGTTTCGTATCATTCACTCGAGCTTTATAGTCCCTAACTCTGTCAGACTCGGATTCACATCACCGCAGTTAAGTCTGAGGGACTTAAACCTCCAACCTGGTGGTTGACATATATATGTTACTAAAATATCATAAAAAGTCAACAGCTATTTTTCACTATAAAACTTACTATAATACTTCACTATATTTTTATAGTTATCTATAACTATTGTTCAACAAATCACGAATAAATTTCTGTAATAACTTATTGATTGTTGTATTATTTTGTTTAACTAGATCTTGTATTTTTTTTGTATTCACTAATCTTAATTGAACAACTAGCATTCATAAATTTCTCTTTTTTGAGTTTATGCAGATCATGAAAAAACGATGATATATTCAATTTTTCACTATAACTTTCACTTGATTTTTTCACTATAAAATTTACTATATTTTTATAGTTATATGTAACTATTTATCTAATTTTTGGCTTTGCTGATGTGACGATTGCAAATAATCGTCGTTATGACTTACAACATTTTTCTGCTGCAAATTTGTTATTCTTTCCCTCTTCAATTGGTGTGCCTGAAGAACCACCTGATTCGCTTTGCTTAGATTTAACAAGTAATAATTTATCTTTTTCTAGTTCATCATTTATTTTCAAACAAAATTTTTTAACTTTGTTGGAATCGATTAACAGATTTCATGCTTTTATAACATCAACATTTTGAGACATGGTACCAGATTTAAGTATTCGTTCATCGTTTAATATAAGCATTCTTTCTCTATCGATTTCCTTGAAATCATTAAAAGTACTTATCAAATATTTTTTAATATCACTATCAACATGGTTACGAGCTAATTCATCATAATTTAAAATTTTAATTAAACAATTCGGAACCAAAATAGGATTATCAATCCTTACTTTATTACCGTTTGATAAAAAATAAAATTCTTTATTGTTGATACGATCAGTAGATTTATGCGAGCTTAAAACATAACATTTTTGAAATTTGGATTTTTCATCAAAATTTAAAATAACTCAAGGTATATCGATGTCTAGTTTTTTACCTTTTACTATTACATAATTTCTATCATGAATATTAGCTTCTCTAATGTTCGATTTAGAGTAGGGATTTAAAAATTTATTTAACCTAATTACATACTCATAAGAAACATTCACTGATAACACATTAGAAAGACCGCTTTTATTTTTGATCATTATCCCAAGATTACAAATAAAAAACATGGCCTCTTAAGAAAAGTCATGTTTTACTTAATGCGGGTAACGGGATAGCATTCATAACCCGGTAAATAACATTCTTACCAGACATGCTTAAGGAACATGTGCCTCCAACCGGGTGGTTGACATATATATACTACCAAAATATCGTAAAAAGTCAACAGCTATTTTTCACTATAAAATTTACTATAATATTTCACTATATTTTTATAGTTATATATAACTATTTACCTATACCTAATTTTTTGGCTTTGGTGATGTGACGATTGCAAATAATCGTCGTTATGACTTACAACATTTTTCTGCTGCAAATTTGTTTGATTGTGTATTCCTTTGTTAATGTTCTTTCAATGTTCGACCAATAATTTCTCTGAAGCGCTGGTATTGACTTTAATTTTGCTATTCTTTTCTTCTTCAATTGGTGTGCCTGAAGAACCACCGTCTTGATTTTGTTTAGATTTAGTCGTCGACAATTCTTCTTGCTTAATTTTCTTCAGTTCTAAATTACAAAATTGCTCAACTTTCATTTCATTGATAAGTTGTTTATTGGCTTTTGCATAATTTATATAGTTGACTTCTCTTGAGTATTTAATGTTGAGATATTGATTTTTAAAGATCTGTGCTTTTTTTACAAATTCCCGCTTTTCAATATTTAGATTGTGCAACCATTCTTTAATTTGTGGAACTTTTTCGTTGTTAATCTCGTTATTTATATTTATAACTAATAAATATTTTGTGGGAATTAGAATGGGTTTTATTAGAACGACTTTACCTTTTATTTTCCCATTGTCTTCTACATAACCATAACGTTGGTCATCTAGTTTGTCCTTGCCTGATTTGTAAGAGCTTAACGGAAAACACTGATTTGCATCAGCGTGTTTATTAAAATTAAATACAATTAGCGGCCTTTTATATTTTGTTTTTATTTTATCAACTTTATTTTTGGCTAAAATTTCAACTGGTTTATTTCAATGAGCAGTAGTTAAATCGTAATCATGGCTTGGTGAAAGAAATTGGTTTAAACGATCAATATAATTTGTTTTTGTATAAACTATCTCAACTGTAGTAAACACATGGTTGTGTTTCTTTTTTTGATCCATAAATGTTTTCTTTAATGATGCATTTTATGAGATAGCATCCATAACTCAAGGTTTCACACAATTACCTTAGACATGTTCAAGTAACATGTACCTCCAACCTGGTGGTTGACATATATATGTTACCAAAATATCATAAAAAGTCAACGGTTATTTTTCACTATAAAACTTACTATAATATTTCACTATATTTTTATAGTTATTTATAACTATTGTTCAATAAATCACGAATAAATTTCTGTAATAACTTATTGATTGTTGTGACAGATTCTAATTATATAAAAGAAAATGTGAACCACTCTCGTAGCTCACATTTTTCAAGTGGGCATCATAGTCAATAACCCGGTAAGACTCGGATTTACATCACCGCAGATCTACGCTAGTCATAGATGCCTTCAACCAAGTGGTTAACATATATATGTTACCAAAATATCATAAAAGACCAACAAGTACTAAAAAAGCTTTAGTTGATGGAACGATAGATAAATTGGAACGAAAGAAACAAATCATAACCGGTAAAACATGTACTACGGATAACGGACCTGAAGTTTCTAATGTAGTAGGGCTAGAAAGGTCTGTAACTCAAGGTAAACGTTTAATTTTCTACTATACAAAGTCTTATTCAGCTTGACAAAAAGGAACAGTAGAAAATTCTAACGGTATGTACCGTGTATTAATTCCTAAGAAAACTAAAATTAGAGATTTAACTGATAAAGAAATTCAAGACATTGAAGACTGACATAA
>JAIRKU010000010.1 GCA_031259945.1 Mycoplasmataceae bacterium | reverse complement strand
CTTAAACAAAAGTATCATTTTTATAAAAAAGATTTTATGTTAATTTATGCAGATATTTTACCTACACAAAACGAATTAAAGGCTGATTTTATTGACGAATGTGTGTGTGTGTGTGTGTGTGGACGCAAACAAACCTGGTGAATAGTTACATTAAATAATTAAAAATAATACGAATTAATTTATAATCTCAATCACGATGCAACTTTCTTACCGGTTAAAAGGAAAAGTGGTAAAAGTAACTGATGTTAATTTTCAAGACCAACACATTTTGCACAAATTAAATAACATTGGGGTTTCTAAAGGTACCATTTTGAAAATATTAAATAATAATAAAGGTAATAATTTATTACATTTATTAATTTATGGTGTGGAATATGTATTAAGAGCAAAGGATTGTGAGTATATCAATGTCAAGGAATATAAAGACTTTAAATAATTCCACAACAGATAATAACATTCTTTTTGATGATTGACACAAAGAGCACCATAAAACAGCTCATCATCATGGTGGTTATCGTAAGCTTAAAGGAGTTAAACAAACTTATTTATTATTAGGTACACCAAATGTTGGCAAGTCTACTTTTTTTAATAAAATTACTACTTCTACAGCAGCCGTAAGTAATATTGATCGATTAACGGTTGAAGACACAATTGGGCGTTACCGCAATGATAAAACAATCGCTTTAGTAGATTTACCTGGTATTTATAATCTGTCTCATCCAATCGATGAAGAAGAAGTGGTTGCACATGAAATTTTTGGCGAACATTTTGATAAGATAATCAATATTATTGGCGCCCAGTCTATTCAACGTGACTTAATGTTGACTCTACAATGTATTGAGACTGGTCTATTAAGTACAATAGTTATTAATATGATGGATGAAATACATCCCAATGCAATTGATGCAAAGAAAATAAGCAAATATTTAAATAATGCTAGCATTATTTTAGCACAAGCAAACCGCAACATAGGCATTAGTGATGCTAGCAAAAATAGCATTAAAAATAAGTTTATCGATCCTTGCATTATTACTTACTCACCAAAAATTGAAAATTATGTTCGTATACTATCGAAAGTATTGCCATCACGAAAAATTTCTAATCGTTTTTATGCTTTGATGTTATTGGAAGGTAACGATTACATTAAAAAGGAATTAGAAAAGCACTTTCCTAAACATTATGTAAAAATAAAACAAATTCTTGGCGACACATGTTTATATGAAGAAATAATTAATACAAAGAGAGCCTATATTAATAAAATTATTCAAAATAGCACTACCATAGCTCGCGAACATTTTGTGAAAGCGCCAAAACACAAATATCAAAAATTTGATCGTATTGTTTTGAATAAATGAATTGGTATCCCCTTATTTTTGATTCTAATAGTAGCCATTTATTTTATTTCATTTAGTCCTTGAACGGGCGGAGGGCTGCAAACATTAATTGCTGATGATTTATGTAATAAATTAATTATTGGTAATATTCAAAATTTATATGCTAACGCCTCACCGGTAGCTCAGTGAATTGGAAATTTATTTACAGATGGTATATTAAATGGTTTTTTTATTGTTTTATCTTTTATCCCAGTTATCGTTATTCTTTTTGTGCTTGTAAATATTATCAACCATGTGGGTATTCTGTCAAGAGTCTCGGTATTATTAGACCAGTTATTTGATAAATTTGGTATTAGCGGAAGAAGCATTGTAAATTTATTAACTGGGTTTGGGTGTAATGTACCAGCAATTATGTTGGCGCGAAGTGCCAATTCTAAAAAAGAAAGAATCATTTCCATCCTCATTGTTCCTTTTTTAGCTTGCAGTGGAAGAATTATTGTTATTGCCTATGTTTCTAATTTTTTATTTGGCAATTTAGGATGGATTACTATGATTCTTTTCATTATTGGTTCTGGATTAATCGCTCTATTTATGGGGCTAGTATTTTCTAAAACATTATTTCGTAAAACCAAATCATTTTTCTTAATTGAAATGGTAGATTGACGTAAACCAGATTTTGTAGTAATTACAAAAATAGTTTGATTAGAACTAAAACAATTCATGAAAAAGGCTGCTAAATTTATCGTAATAGCTAGTTTAGTAATTTGATTGTTATTGCATATATGTCCAACACAACCTTTTAGTGTATGACATGAAAGTACTGACAGTGTTATATCTAATTCACTATTGGGCTATACCTCAAAGGGGATGCAATATTTATTTGTGCCAATAGGTTTCGGCGATATCGGTACAGGTAGCTTAAGAATTGATGACGGTTGAAAATTAACTGCTTCTTTATTAAGCGCTATCCCCGCAAAAGAAATTGCTATTGCTAACATTAATATGTTATGACCAAATGGTACATTTACAATATCTATTGCAGAAGGTTTAAGTTATATGATAATGATAATGCTAATGACTTCATGTATCGCCACCATGGCTGTACTCAAAAAAGAAGGTGGGTGGAAAAATTTAGGTATTTCTTTGTGCTCATCTTTTAGTGTGGCTTATATAGTGGCTGCAGTTGTTTATTGAATATCATTTGCTATCTTAAAATAAACAAACTAGTATAATTTCCTTCTCGGTTTTTAAATAGAATTATATCCGAGAGCGATTTCTTTAGGGGATGTCAAGGTTTCGACACGAATAATTGACTCTCAAAGGCAGTGGGGTTTGCCCCTTATAGCTATCGAGGCCGCTTAAATGCAGACTCACAAGAAGATAACGTTAACTTAGACGAAGCATTCCTAGTTAACCAATTGTCAACACAAAACAACCTTAACTACGCTTTTGTAGCCTAGGCCTTTGTGTCTTAAGGTATTAAGGTTAGAACACTTACCTTGATACATTAGAATAAGTGTTTATATTAAGCTGATGTCTATAGGCTTAATGAAATTATAGACTTAGTTATATTCAGGCTGTTCTAAAGCCTATGTAAATATAATGAAATGCTCAATTTAGAACTAAACTGTAGAATTTGCCAGAAGATTATTTATGGAAATGGGTTCAACTCCCATCATCTCCACCATTTAAAATAACTAAATGTTGTTTTACCGAAGAAGAAACCTAAATCAAATTTGTAAGGGTTTCTTTTTTTAATCAAATCTTACCAGCACATTGCTGACAATGAGATTATACAGTGAATATACATTAAAACAAGAACTTAAACAAGAACTTAAAGCTTAATGCATCTTTAAAAGTTTGCTTATCTTTTATAATATGAGAATCCTTCGCAAAATTCATAAATTCGTCCATAGTATAAAAATCTTTTTCATAGTTGCTGGATTTATTATTATGTCCTACAGCATATCCAATACCAATTCCACCACCCATAGTTACTAAAGCAATTGACGAGATTATTAATCCCAATTTA
>JAIRKU010000008.1 GCA_031259945.1 Mycoplasmataceae bacterium | reverse complement strand
AGATTCTAATGTAGAACTTGTGACTAAAGCTAAGAAAAACAATTTTATTGAAGTCTCGGTGTATTGCCCATATACCTCTTTATTGAAAGTATAAAGCACTTTATCATCGTCACCTGCGTCTGATTGAAACACAATATTTGTGCCATCAGGCGATACACTTACTTTATTCCCTGATACTTCAACTTTATCAATTTTAATATCAAGGCTAACCCCCCCCCGCATGAAGCAATACTTATTGCTGAGACAGCAGATGTCAATCCAATTGCTCCCAAAACAGTTAATAATTTAATTCCTTTTTTCATTTTTTTAATTCTCCTTTAATTCATTATGTTTGCCTTGCAAGTATAAGATTTTTATTCACAGCATACCATATTTTCGATAACTATTCATATATAATCACTCGATTGTTATGTGAATATTTCGCAAGAAAAATAATCTTAAGTTTGTGCCTTACACTGATATGAAAGAAATTTCTGAAGCAGTTTCAAAAATTATTTGTCAAACCGTTAAGAATAATCGTAGATCTATATTAGGTTTCAGTGCTGGGGTTACAATAAAAGAATTGTATAACCAATTATCCGCTGATGTCAAAAAGCAAAAAATTAATTTTACTGATGTTATAACATTTAACACAGATGAATACATTGATATTGATAAACGTTATAAAAAATATTCTAAAACCAATTTTATGCGAGATCATTTATTTTCCAGAATAAACATTAAAATTGAAAATACTAATTTTCCTACTCTTGATAATTGAAAAACATACGACAAAGAAATTCAAAAAAAAGGTGGGATAGATTTATTAATTCTTACCGCTGGCTCTGATGGATATATTGCTTTTAATGAACCAGGCACTAAATTGTCTTCCATGACACATTTTGGCGAATTAGAAAATGACACTAGGACACATCTGATGGAATATTTTGATGAAAAAATTAATGTACCATATAGAGTAATAACGATGGGTATTAAAAGTATTTTAAAGGCTAGAAAAATAATTGTAATAGCAGTTGGCTCAGCAAAAGCGGCACCTGTTAGTAAATTATTTGAGTACAAATATTCAACGCTATGGCCAGTAACTTCATTAATATTCCATAACGATGTTACATTATTTGCCGACATTGACGCATGTCGTCTAATGCAAAAATAATTATTTCGTCAAAGGTTTCATTAACAAATTAATTAGAATTGATAGTTTGTTGATGTTAAGCGGAGATATTTCACTTATTATTTCATGGATGTTCGCTACAAATCGACATTGTAATAGTGTTAGTTGCACTTCAGATTGATAGTTGTTTTGAGCTAAGTTCTTAGTAGCGCTTTTCCTAAAACTTGAAAACTTGTAATTTATTAATAATAAATTCGTAACCGAAATTAATAAAGAAGATAAAGCAATACTATTCATTTCTATATTATTTTTTATGAAATATGCTTTCATAGGATTAAGTATTTTTTTTGCGAATAGTTTTATATTAGGTAAATCGCGAAGTGCCTTTATATAGGTTATAAAGATTTGTGTTTTGCCTAAAGTATTAATAGTTTGATTAATTGTTTCATTTTTTCTTATTCAATTAATAAAATAAACAATAAAAATAATTATTTTTAAATTTTTATCAATAACGCTTTTGGGGTTAAAAAGGTGGTCAATATTTTGAAGAACATTAATAATTTTCTCTTTGGTGCGTTTTAATTCAGTTTTAAATTTTAAATGCATATTATTTGCTAGATAATTTTTCTATTTCGGTTTTAATAAAATCTAATAATCCTTTTACTTGTGAATAATCCATGCGAGTCGGGCCAACTACGGATAATTGATGCTTACCGCCGTTTGCAGATATAGAAGTCGATGCAATCGCTAATTCATTTGCACCAAATTCTTTTCCAAAAGTAATTAATGTTTTTCCAGTCTTTTGTTGTGTGTAAGATATATGTTGTCAAACATTGGTATCTTCTAATAATGTTAATATTTTATTTAAATGTTGAATATTTTGAAATTCTGGCTGTGTAGTTAATCACTTAGTACCATGTATTTTTGTTTCGCTAGGCATTTTGTTGAAGTCAAATATTTTTTCAATTATTTGACGAATACAAAATTCATATTCATGAACTGCCGAACGAATGATTTCTTTAATTGCTTCCACTTTTTTGGGAATATCTTTAATGAGCGTGTTTACTAATCGATCATTAAAGATTCGCACACAAATACTAATGTCATCAAGCTGCCTATCGTCATTAAGATGAATTGTATTTTTATTAATATTTCCGCTAGAAGTTACTAAAAGAATTAATGCAGTAGATTTATCGATTTGAATTAAATCAAAACGTTTTAATAATTCATCGGATTGTTCAGTCGTTATTACCGAAGGCAACTTAAGCGATTCATTAATAATTGAAACAGATTGATTAATAACTGAATCGATAGATACATCACGCTGTGAAAATATTTTTTCTAAGCGACGTTTTAAATTAATGGATAACTTTGGTTTTAGAATATTAGACTCATAATATTTATAACCATTAATTGAAGGAATTCGCCCTGAAGAGGTGTGAGTTTTTTCTAATAAGCCCTTTTTTTCAAGAATAGCCATTTCGTTACGGATGGTAGCACTTGATAAATCTGATAGGTACTTTTGAATAATTTCTTTTGACGAAATCGGCTCTGTCGTATATGTATATTCTTCGATGATAATTTGTAAAATTTGTTTTTGTCTTTCAGTGATCCTCATAGATATAATTTTATCACAGTATTTGAAAGAGTGCTAAGACGAATATTTTAATTAAATTTATTTAATTCTATTTATAATAGTCGCCAATTTTTTAAATATAAAATGAAAAACGAATTAAAGGATAAAAAAGTATACGGTAATGACAAAATATAAGTTGCTAGGGATTGACTTAGACGGCACTTTATTATCAAAACTAAAACGTATTTCAAAATCTAATTTATTAGCCATTAAAAAATATGTAGATGAAGGTGGAATTCCAGTTATTACAACAGGTAGATCTATTGTTTCGGCAGAGAAGATAGCAATAAGAATCGAAAATTTTACTAATAGCAAAGCTGAATATGTTATTGCATTCAATGGCGCTTACATTAAAAATATGATGACTAACGATGTTCAAGAAAGAATGATTCCTGATTCAATGGTTAGAGAAATCAAAGAATATGTAGAAAAGAATAAATTAATATTATGAGCATATACTAGAGAATCAACTCAAAAAAAAGCAGTCTATGTAACTAAAAATTTTGCCAATTTAATCGTGCGTTTAGGCAAAGGGGTAAATATATTAAAGCTAAATAGTAGTGTCAAAGATTTATCATCCTATAAATTAAATATTTTATCTTTTAGAAAATCTAAAATAACTAAAGCGCTATATGAACTCAAACAAAAATACAACGACATATTAACTTTTTCTCACTCTCATTCAAGATTAATTGAAGTTAATTTGAACAATACTAACAAAGGAGAAGGGGTTCATTTTGTTGCAAACGAATTAAATATTACTCAAAAAGAAATTGCAGTCATCGGTGATTCTAATAATGATTTACCAGCATTTCTAATGTCAAGTCTTAAAATTGCAGTTAAAACTAAAAGTAAATTATTAAAACAACATGCTTCTTATTATTTAAATTACAAAAGAAATGCTGTTGCAGATGCAATCAACAAGTATATTCTTCCATTGCGCGATATAAAACTGATTGCAAGTGATTTAGACGGCACTCTATTACGTAATAAGACCAAGGAAATAGATGATCGAGCCAAGCAATTAATAAAAAAAGTTGTAGATCAATTTGATAAAAAATTTGTTATTTGCACAGGAAGAAGCATTGACGATACACTAGTGGTGGTAGATTATTTTCACTTTAAGAATATTAAAAATGTATTTCTCATTTGTGTTAATGGGGGTTGCATTTATGATGTTGCCAATCAAAAATATTTATTTGAAAGTACAATGCAAAAAACTTCTGTTGAAAAAATATTAACTATTTTTAAAAATTTTCAAGACGATAAAACACGTCTTAAAGAAATTGCCATTGAAGCCTTTATAGATTATGATGAGCAAAGTTTAATTAAAAGAACTCCGCAAACTCACTATTTAATTAACAAAGACTATATCTATAACTTTTACACTACAAAACATCCTGGTATGTTAAAAAACTTTTGAGCAGAGCGCGTCCACAAAGTGATTGATAAAAATATGCCTATGGATAGAGTTATGAAATTTATTATGCACTTTGAGTCGCCAGAAGATCGAGCACGCATAATCGCTATTTTAGAACAATACGATGGTGAATTTGAAATTTCATCTAGTGGCGGATGAAACGTTGAAATCATGCCTCATAACGTTAATAAAGGCAATGCATTGCTCCGATTATGTAATTTTTTGAATATCGATATTAAGGACACAATGCCTATCGGCGATGAAAAAAACGATATATCAATGTTATCGTTATCACCTAATTCAGTTACACTCGCTTCTTCTTATGAATCAGTACGTCAAGCTTCTCGACATGTACTAAATGCCGAAGCTAGCGCGATAGTGGCAGAAGCTATTTCGAAATTTGTTTTAAAAGGGAAATAGTATGTCAATCAAGAACTACATTCAATTAATTGGCGTTATGAAGAGGTATGACGATGGTTACATAGCTGTTCAAGATATTAATATTTCTATAGATAGGGGTGAATTCGTTACTTTGTTAGGACCATCTGGTTGTGGCAAAACCACTATCTTAAAAATGATTGCTGGATTTGATAGCCCAACTGCTGGTCGTATTTTTGTAAATGATATTGACATTAAAGAATTACCAATAAATCAAAGGCCAACCGCAACAGTTTTTCAAGACTATGCTTTATTTCCTAATATGAATGTTAGACAAAATATTGAATACGGTTTAAAAGTAATGCGTAAATCTTTAAAGCATATTCCAGATTCAGTTAAATCTAAAGCTGAATTTGTTTATCGTTCAGCCATAAATAAAGCAGCTTTTGAAATTAGTAAAATTAAACAAGAACAAATTAATATTTTACGACAATTAGCAAAATTAAATTTACGCTATCAAACATATAAAGAAGTAAATAACATTAAAGATATGCGTTATGTGCAATTTCAAATGAAAACAGCATATTTTCTAAAAAAACTACATCAATATATTTTGCCAAATGCACAATTAAAAATGTCTCGCATCAATCGTAAACGTGAATTTAGATATCGTTTTAATCAAAAAATCTGAAAATTACAAGGATTAATCAAATACGATATGCGAGGCTTAAATAAATGAGAAAAGCTATACCTTGAACTACGTAAATGATACCTATATAAAACTCCAATAGATATCAAATATGATAAATTAAATAAAGAATACCAAAAATTGGATGAATATCTATCATATTGACAAAACTATCCAACCATTTGCGAAGAAAATTTTAAAAGAAAAAAAACTAGTCGTAAATTACAAAAAGATGAAATTAACCGTAAGGCTAATAGTATCATAGAATTAGTCGGACTGAAAGGTAGTGAGAATAAGTATCCGGAAGATCTTTCTGGCGGAATGCAACAGCGTGTTGCATTAGCTAGAGCGTTGGTTGTGGAACCAGATATTTTATTATTGGATGAACCATTATCAGCACTTGATGCTAAAGTACGTCAACAAATGCAATTAGAGTTAAAGAGAATTCATAATGAATTAGGTATAACGTTCATTTTAGTTACACACGATCAAGAAGAAGCTTTAACTCTATCATCTAAAATAGTTGTTATGTCTAAAGGGCACACTGAGCAAATTGATTCACCCAAGAATATTTATGATGCACCACGTAATGAGTGGGTGGCTACTTTTATAGGGAAGGCCAATTTATTTACGGGTTTATATGTTGGTAACAACACGATTGATTTTTTAGAAGAATCATTCAAAATACATGAGAGTACTGGAAAACGTTATAAGCCAGATACATATGTCAAATTTATGATTAGGCCAGAAGACATATATTTTGTTGAACCAAATAAAGGCATTATTAGCGGGCGTGTTAAAGAAGTGATTTATAAAGGAGAACATTACAGCATCCACGTTGAATGAAAAAATCATTTAATTTTGGTTGAATCAACTCAACAAATTGGTCGTAATAAACTTGTTGGTTTAGATTGAGCACCTTCGGCAGTGCATGTTATGCTCAATAAACAAAAAGGGAATCCAAATGAATTTAGGTTCTAACGTAAAAAAACAAATATCTTTTAAAGATAATAGTAAAAGATGGAATTGAGTTCTATTGATTCCATTTGCTATTATTACTTTATTGTTATTAATAATTCCTTTAATAATGATTTTTATAAAGGCTTTTATGAAAGCCAAAGGCGCTGATTCTGTTTCTGATAACTGAATATTTATTAATGGTTTTATTTGACAGAAAATCTTAATGTCAGCTTTTGTCGCTTTAATAACTACCATTATTTGCATTTTCATTGCATATCCATTCGCCTATTTTTTATCGACTAATCGTAATCGGATATTTAAAACGATTGTAATTTTTATTGCCACTGCTCCAGTATGGACTAGCTTCTTGGTGAAATTAATAGGTTTAAAAACATTTTTTGATATTTGTGCTGGTTATGATAATTCTACATTTGGTAATTTTTGAACCATTATTGGGTTTATATATTTATATTTACCATTTATGATTATGCCTTTATATTCAGTGCTTAATGGTATGCCAAAGAACTTAATTTATGCTAGTTATGATTTAGGTTATGGTTCATTTAGAACTTTTATTAAAGTAGTGTTGCCATACACCAAGGTTGCATTAATTTCTGGCATCACTCTAGTATTCTTACCTTCTTTAACTACGGTGGCGGTACCGCAATTTTTAAATAACAATAATGATAATTCATTGATTGGTGACATTATTGTTTCTTGGGGTGAGTCTGGATTAACAAATGATGTAGATATGGCTAGCGCATCAGCTCTTTCGTTAGTTTTGAGTTTATTGTTACTAGGTGTATACGCCGTTTATCTTTTATCTTATAAAGTGCTTTGAAAAAAGATTAAAGCTAAAAGAAAGGGGCAAAATGCATAATTTAAGATCAAGATTATCTTCAAAAACTATTTTAAGTTTTTTAAAGCGTTGGTATGTTTATATTGTTCTTTTGATGATTTATGTCCCGCTAGTTTTTATTGTGATTTTAAGTTTTTCCGCACCAACAGCTAGGGGTAATATTAATCCTAACTTTACTACGCCAACCGTTATAAATTATTTAAATTTATGAGAAAATAATGAATTTTTAAATGCTTTATTTAATTCGTTATTACTATCTGTTGTAGTTGTCCCTATATCTTTACTACTTGCAATAGTTACATGTTTTGGTATGTGGCAATCAAAATCTTATCAGAAAAAAATGGTTGATTTTTCTACTAAACTTACAGTTGTTAACCCAGAGGCTATTACTGGTATTAGCTTAGCACTCTTATTTTCTTCAACATGAGTTGCGTTAGGATTTAATTTAGGATTTTTTACAGTGGTTTTAGCTCATATATCTTTTTGTACCCCTTATGCCATTTTGGCAATTTATCCACGCATGGCAAAAATGAATAGAAATCAATTACTAGCAAGTTATGACCTGGGGCGATCAAAGATGAGTACATTTTTTAAAATCACCGTTCCTTATTTGATGCCTGCAATTTTATCAGGGATGGCAATTGTTTTAGCAATGTCCTTAGATGATTATGTTATTACCAATTTAGTCAATGGTTCATTCCAAACGTTAGGCACACTAATTTATTCCACAAGGAAGGGAATCAAAGCTTGAATTATTACTTTTGGAGCATTAGTAGTTATTGTGACTGTTTTGACTATTTTGGTTATTGGTATTTATAAATACACACGCATGAAGAAGGTTAATAAAAAGAATTCGCAATTTTCTAGAACGAAAGAGGAACTATAAAATGAAACGTAAGATTAAATTACCGCTATCAATTTTATTGAGTACGTCAATACTTTTATTGCCCACTCCTTTAATTACCTCTTGTTCTCAAACGGGCATTATTTTTGCAAATTTTGAAAGTTATATGTCTAGCGACTTAATGCAAGAATTACATAAACAGACATCAATTCGTTTTGTTAGCTATTCAACCAATGAAGACATTTCAGCAAAATTTCAAAACTCTTATGATATAGCAGTGCCTTCTACTTATACAGTTCTAGAATTAATCAAACGAGGGTTGTGTGGCAAGATTGATTGAAAATATATGGGTGAAACCTTTGGATTAACTGCGGATAAAGAACGGCCAAATACTCCAGAATCACTGCAGCTTATTGATAATGCAAATCCTAAAACTGATCAATATGATCCATTAGACCCAGAAAACACTAATAATGCACAATGATTATTTAGCGACACTACCGATGGTGTTATCAATTCAATTGATGAGTATGCGCATAAAAATGGATTTTTCCCTGAGTCAGATTCAATTTTGCAATATTCCTTGCCTTATTTTTTACAAGATTGAATGTTTGCCTATCATGGCGATTACATTGATGAATTACCATCATGCACTGAGCAAGGTGGTGGATTATGGTATAGTACTTATGATGACGGGACGCCAGTAACGTGAAACGATGTTACTAATGTAATTGCTCCGTATTTGTATAAGAATGGTAAATTTGAACCAAACGACAATCAAGATCGGAGATTTAAGCCTACAATCACTCCAAACATTGCAATGGTTGATGATGCTAGAAGTGTTTATGATATGTCGCATTTAATTTATGATGCACAACAATCTGGTTATGATCCTAAAGCAACAGGTGACATTAATCCTAGAGATAATGAACAAACTATAAATTCCATAGAAAATGTTTATAAATCATTTACATCGAAATTTGAGCCGAATACATTTCATTTAAATACAGACAGCGAACAAGTGTCATATATTTTTGCCAAACCAGAAAATAAAGATAATCCTCGGTTTGGTGCTACTAATGGCTTAATAAGCTACAATGGCGACATACTATATGCAACTATGGGTGAAGGCACTGATGATTGAGCAGATACATGAAATTGTGAACCAGACCCAGAAACAGAAACTCCATTAAAAAATGGTAATATCCATATTGTTAAACTTAAAAATACACTTATTGCGCTAGACATGGTAGTTATTAATAAAAAAATTAATAATTCATCAAAAAAAGCCGATGTTTATAAAGTTTTATACAAATCAATATTAGAAGGAGCTAATCTTCCTGCGGAAACTGAAGAAGCCAGCGAAGACCCATGAATTGGTGCAGAAAATAATAACGACGAATATACATGTGGGCCTACTATGAACTTTGATTTTGTCTCTTACACCCCTACATTATGAAACCTTAATACTTTTGTGTCAAGGGATGAAGAAAACCCTAATCAATATAATTCATATTTTGATTCGTTATATCCTGAATCGCCTAACAAGGCTGAATTATTAGCTGAAATTAATAATATTAATTTCGCTGAAGGTGATACCAATTTAATTGAATTACCATTATCAGATTTAACTAAATCTAGGATGAGTAAAGTTTATTTAAGCTATCGAGAGTATATTTAATGAAAAAAAAATATATTTTAGCCATAGAGACTTCATGCGATGACACAAGTATTGCTATATCTTGTAATTCTCATATTTTAAGTAATGTAACATTGTCATCAATGAGCGAACATAAAAAATATGGGGGCATAGTTCCTGAAATAGCTGCTAGAAGTCATGAAAAAAATCTAAATAAGTGTTTTGATTTAGCTATAAAACAGGCACAAATAAGCAAAAATAAAATTACTCATGTTGTATATACGAGTTTACCGGGATTACCAGGATCATTGCATCTTGGTAAAATATTTGCTAAATCAATGGTTAGTTTATTAAATGTACCATCAATACCAGTAAATCACATGCATGGACATATTTTTTCTTTTATTCTAGAGACAAAACCTATTATTAAATATCCATTTCTATCCTTAGTAGTTTCCGGGGGGCATACCGCTATTTATTTAGTCAAAAGTATTAATGATATTAAAACATTAACAGAAACAACAGATGACGCAATTGGCGAAACGTTGGATAAAATAGGCAGGATTTTAAAACTATCATATCCAGGAGGGATAGCTATTGATAGGATTTATTCTGATAAAAAAACTGATATTCCTATGATTCATCATTTTGATCCTAGTAAGCCATTTAGTTTTTCTGGAATTAAAACACACGTTTTAAATTTAGTTAATAAATCTAAAATGCAAGATAAAAAAATAGACAAAGTAAATATTACATCATCTTTATTAAAATGAATTATGGAAGAAGTTAAAATTAAATTGCAATATTATATTAACCAATATCCAGAGATTAATTTTTTAGCAATTGGTGGTGGTGTTAGTGCAAATAAATTACTTCGAAAAACAGTTACATCTCTGCCAATAAAAATCATGATGCCAAAACTAAAATACACTGGTGATAATGCGGCAATGATTGCGGCATACGGGTATTTATTAATCAAATAGATGGATATCGTTAGAAGTAATAAAATTTAATTGTTGAGAAGTTAACTGTTGGGCTAAGTTTTTATCATCAATCGTTCATGCTCCAATTAATAAGGCATTTTTATGAGCTTTAGCAATGTTTTTTATAGTAGCAAGACTGTAATGGACGCTAATATTGCATTTCTTTCTTATTAGATGATTAATTAATATTTTATTTCTAATAGTTTGCACGAAACAATAGCGGCGAGCGTTAATCAAATTAAAACATAAGGCCTCAGGTTCTATTTTTTTTATTAATTTTAATGGCTTACTTGCAAAACTGATAAAACTTGACTGAGCAAGCAATTGATATTTATTTACTTCCTCAAGCAAACTTTTAATAGCGCTAGTAGATATGTTTTTAGGTTTAATTTCAATTACCGGAGATTTATGATATTTTTTACATATGTCAAGAAATACATTAAAGGTGCATAAGCGATAAGAAGTATTATCTTTAGATAAAACTTCATTTTGGATATCAGCATATTTTGATTTATTCACATAAATTTTTTTATTTAGAAATGGATTTGGATCATGAGTACAAACTCAAACATTATCTTTAGTTAATCAAACATCAGTTTCAATTCCATAAACTTTGTTAGATTTACCAGCTAATTCAAATGCTTCCTTAGTATTTTCTAAGCATAATAAAGAAGCGCCGCGATGTGCAATCAATTTAATCATAAAATAATTATAAAGCTATATTTATTTCAAATTGGTCATAATATTTATGAGGGTTAGTTCCCGGTAAATATCAGACTACATCTATATTAATTTTTTTATTCGTAATAAATTGATAATTAAGTTCGATAGTATATTTGTCATAATTATTAGTAAACTGATTCATTTTTTTCAGAGCATAACGCAATATGTCGTTAATATTTTCTCGAAATTTTTGTTCATCAAAGAATAAAACATTTTCTGTGCTAGAAAACGACACACATTTTTTTGAAACATAACTTCTATCAATAAATGAGTTGATTTCTTCATGGTCTTCTCCGGTATGTATAATGGGATTTAATTTATTCGGATCTTTAGTGTCCTTTTGATTAAGTGCAACTGACACGAGTGCTGTAGACGCAATTATTGCAAGACCTGCTGTAGCACAACCGATACTTAAAATTTTTTTATTTATTTTCATTTCTAAAACATCATCCTTTTGAAATTAGCAATAGAATCAAATAAAATTTCCTTTACTGTAATTGTACGATCGTAATATGATTCACTTGAAAAACTAAATGATTTGTGAAAACAATAAACACGATAATTACCGTCTTGTAAAATTTGAAGTTCTACTTCAAAATACCCCGAGCTTCTTGTGGGTATGTAAAAGCCTTTATTACCACTTAAATTAGTCACTACATCTTGAGTGGTGTCATCATAGGAAGTAATCCCATCAAAATTTACATCAAAGTCATTAGAAACAAAATATTTGTTTTTATCTTCATATGAATATTTATGAATTTTATTTTCACTTCCAACCGAATAATAAAAATTATAAGATGAGTGAGTAATTGTAATTGGATTGTCAGTTTTTATCGATAATAAGTTACACAACGGCTTTTTAAGCTCATCATAAACATTATTCATTGTGTAATAAATAATAGATTGTTTGCCATAGCTATTGTTTTTACTTGTTAAGTAATAAGAATTACAATTATCAAACCAACCTTTGTTATCTTCGACCTTAACATAATTACTATAGTTAAATTCAATTTTTTGTTTTTGTATTGCCCATTCATTTACAAACATATCCGTTATGTTAGGGCTATTACAAAAGCTGGTTTTATTGATGACTTCAGAGTCGCATTTAAAATCAAATAATAAATACATATCAAAGTTTGTTAATTGTTCCTGAAAAAATTTACTATCACCTATATCAAGCTCGGTATTTGTTTGGTACACCGCACAATAATTTTTTAAGGTTATTCACGAAGGAATATTACCATATAAGTTACGAATCAAAGATATGTCTTCAACTGTTGCAAATGGTAAAGTTATATTAGTGGTTAACATATTGACCGGCAGTGTTGCGCTCATGATGACATAATAATTAAGATTTAAAAATCATTTATTATTTTTCATTTCAAGAGCGCCATCAATACTATCAATATAAATGTAACGGTTATTACTTGCTGAACTGCATGGTAATTGATAAATACCAAAATCAACTGAGTTAGTTGCAATCATAGGTCTACAAGAAATATCTTAAGAAACTAGTAGCAGCGCGACGATACTTGCTGTAGTATGTTGTTACAGAATAACCCAATTCTTCAGCCGGCATTTTCCGAATAACAGCATTACGAATAAGTGAAGCATCTTCTTTGTTCAAACATTGTAAAACTAATTCTACCGTGTTAATATAATTGCGATATTTGTTAACAACAGTTTTTCCGATTGACGGATTTAAAATGCGATTATCTATATTTTTTAATTTGATTTGTGCGATCCGATATAAATCGCAAATTTTTTCTATTTCAGAACGAACTGTAGAAAAACTACTATTTTGAAAATTTGTCATATTTTCACCTCCCTTAGGCTATATAGTAATATCGGAAAAAATGAAAAAAAGCTAAAAAATTTTTAATTTATGTGCAAAAAATTAAAGATTTTTTAATAGATTTTTTACTTTATTAGTTTTTTCTCAAGGCAGATTTAAATCACTGCGACCGAAGTGGCCACATGTAGCTGTTTGTTGATAAATCGGCGTATCTAATTTTAGCTCTTTAATGATAGTAGCTAAATCCATATCAAATGTTTTTTGTACAGCCTTATAAATTTTTTCAATACTAACTTTGTTAGTATTGAAGGTGTCAATACGAAGTGCGATTGGCTTTATTTCTCCAATCGCAAAAGATAATTCAATTTCACAACGTTCAGCCAATTTAGCAGCTACAATATTTTTGGCAATTCACCTTGCAAAATATGCTCCAGAACGGTCAACTTTGGTGTAATCTTTGCCACTAAAAGCACCGCCGCCGACGTGTGCGGCAGATCCATAATTATCTACAACAATTTTTCTGCCAGTTAAGCCTGTATCGCCTATCGGACCACCAATAATGAAGTCTCCTAAGGCATTAACTCTTGTTTTAAAATTTGTGTTTAAATGGTATTTTAAAGCTAATGGTTTCATGATTTTTTCAACTACATATTTACGAAAAGCATCACGATTAACATTAGCATCGTGCTGAATTGACATTAACATATTATCGATTTGAGGTCGCTTTGTTTCTCAATCAATAGTAACTTGAGACTTCATGTCAAATTTAGCACCTTTAAATTGACCGCCTTCAATTAACTTAGTAGTATTTTTAATTAATTCGTGTGCCAAAACAGTTGAAAGAGGCATGTAGTCTTTGGTTTTATTAGTAGCATACCCATATACAATCCCTTGATCGCCAGCGCCTACAGTTTTATTTTTTTTATTGTCTACGAGATTACTGATGTCTGGAGATTGGCTATTAATATTACTTAGAATGGTGAAATCATTTTCATTGTAGCCGAGCGGTTTCAATATGTTTCAGGCAATCTTAACCACATCTACATAAGCTTTTGTGGTAATTTCTCCACCAACTACAATTAAATGATTGCTAGCTAATACTTCGCAAGCTACCCGGCTATATTTATCTTGTTTTAGACATTCATCTAAAATAGCGTCAGCAATTTGATCACAGATTTTATCTGGGTGACCCTTACCAACTGATTCACTTGTATACATCTTTTTCATTGTTTTTATTTCAATGAACGCATTATATTATAATACATTAAAAGGGTTGCAGATTTGAGTAGGTTATAAAGGGCGCGGCAAAATACAATTACAAAATAACCAAACGAGTTGCTAAAGATAACAGTCAAATTGAATTAGATAAAATAGGCGGTAAAAGACCTAAATATGTTGATTGGGACACATTTAACGAGTTTAAGAAAGAAACGATTAAGTTTTAGCAAGAAGTTAAAACTTCTATTGTTTTAATTTTTAAAAAATTAGGTTAGCTATGTTAAACATAAAAAAACTTAAGGGTGAAGTTAGCAAAGTAAGCGGTAAGAAACCTAAATATGCTACGATTGGATATGTTGATAGCAAGTTTAACGAGTTGAATGATAAAATCAACTTAATGCTCAAACATTTAAAAATAGGTTAGTTATGTTAAATTATAGAAAAACTTATTCATTGAACGACTAAAATAAATTAATAAAATTTTTGTTGTTTAGAAAGTATCGCCTATTTGTGATGATTTGTTATATAGCGCGCCATCTAGACTATGATTAGCGAAGAAGATTTGAGCTAAATATTTTCTTGTTGCATCATGCATTAAATCAAAATCTTCTGAATCTTTACCATGTTCAATAATTTTTTCAGCTACTTTTTCACATAATATTTCATAAGTACTATCCAATATTTTAATTCTGTAATCAAGAGAATTATCTTTATTATAAAGATGAAAATGGTAGTTTATGGAAGTGTCAGGACTATCGACAGATGGTACAACGATAGCTTCTAAATCATTTAATAATCCATCCATAAAATTAATTAATGAAATTTTGGGAGCCTGTGGGTTTGTATAATCGGTTGAAATACGCTCCTCACTTAATTCACTATATGTAATATTATTTATTTTTAAATAACCTGCTAATATTTTAGGTCCGTCGGAAGACAATGATTTAGGTAATAATAATTGAGATGTTAAACTAGAAATAGTTCTTTGTCTATACAATTGGTTACCAAAATGATTAGTATCAATTCATTTAACATAATAATCCCGGTCAGTAGCGCTAAAATCACCCAAAACAAAATTATCATTAACGTAAGTTCTAAACTCATCCGTTCCCCTCTGGAAAATAATAAAATTTATCAAAAGCATTCATGATGAGTTGGTACGGATGTAATGTTTGACCGTCAGAATCTATGTTACTGCAATATAACTTAAGTGCAGATTGCAGTGCATCAACATTGGAACGTGTTTGACTAAAATAAGTGATTGTGGATAATGAATCACTTGCACTCGTTAATCCCTTTGTAGTGGTGTTTACATGGGATTGTGATACTGTAGTTGCTTGTAATAAAGAACCTGATGAAATGGCAATTGGCCCATAAGCTATTACAGATAATAAAACCATTGACGCTTTAATCTTAACTTCGTGTTTTCTGTTGCGATAAGCTAGGTTTTTTGCTATTGTTGCTGTTTTATTCTTAATCTGACTTCTTCTATTTAGTTTTAAAACAATGCGCTTTTTATACCAAGCAAAATAATTTGGAATAAGAATAGCATTATTTCAAAGTAATAAAAATATAGGGAATCAAGCAAGGCCCAGAATTTCATTAAACATTGGTGCTAATGCTACGGGATCAATATCAGAAGTGGAGGAAAATATACTATTCAATATTAATGATGATATACTATTACCTGCTAAAAATAATATTAATCATCCGATGTAATAACCAATCTAAATTGCCCACCGATCAAAAGAAAACACGTCTATGGTGCATCACAAATGCGGGAATAACGGCAGCGACTAAAACGACAAGCCCCACGATTAACCCAATATACGGGAATATACTATCTCTAAAATCTAAAAAATCTAACATTGCTTCCATGGTGCAATGATTATCTTGAAAATTATGATAAATTGACAAAATAAAAACACTCATGAATGTTATTTGAGTGTTTTTAAATTATTTTTTAGCTTAATAGTTATTGCAATGTTGATTGTTATGATCAACTCGAGCAGCACGCTCTTCAACTTTTCCTGGGCCGAATCTTTCGTCTAGTGAAAGGTATCCAGTCACTCTACTAATTGATTGGATATTATGCGATCCACAAATTGGACAAACTTTATCAGATGGTGATAAATACGTTACTTTACAAGACATGTTTTAAAATATACTCCTTAAAAATTGTTTAGAACATTCTTTCTTATATCATTAAAAACGAATATCTTAAAAAAAGTTATCAACATTTTTCCTACAGAGTTAATTTGTGGGGAAAATTATGATATGTATTAAATACAAAGTGTATACAATATAAAATTACTCTACTTAGATGATTGTTCAATTTTGATTGTATTGTCTTTCATTTCTTGAATTTGTTCTGAAGTGGTGATGTTGTTCATTAGGTTATAGAGCATAAATTGTTTGTCTTTGGTTTTCTTAGCATAATGAACTTCAATAAATTTAATAGCATCATCTAATTGCTCCATTAATTCTTCAGCTTTTTCCTTGTTAATATTACCACTGGTAAGTGGTGCCTTAATCATTGGTGGTAATATTGCAACAAAATTGAAGTCATCTAAAGCTTCTATACGGTTGGTATAGAAGAATGTCCTAAATGTACTAATCGTACCTTCAACACCTTTAATTGATGTTAACACAGAGTTAACTTTAGAGCTTAGCATATTCTTGATAAAGATACCAACAATAACAGTAATTGTACCAATAGGTAAAATAATGGAGAATATTAAATCTAAGTTGACACCTCATTTGCTTAAGAAAATAGCTTTAATGATTGTGTAAATGTTTTGGAAAACCATCACAAAAATTAAATACATCAAATCTGATTTATGTTGTGATAATGTGTTGTCGGCAATCAATTGTTTTTTGCTGAATTTTTTAACAAGAGTAGTTACTATGTATATAAAGCATCAATAGCCAATTACAATTAAGGTTGAAAGAAAATTGAAAAAGGCAAAAACAATTGCTAAATTTGTTATAAAGTCAGAATACATTTTGGATTTAAATAGACTGAAATTAATAGAACTTGTGGGAAATTTTGTACTCAAATTTAACTTTTTAATTCGTCTATTTTCAATAATCATTTTACCAGATATGTATATTTGCGTAATTAAAGATATAATTGATATTAGAGCAGTAATGAACATATAAGAATATGCTAAATCAATAGCATTAGAACGAGTTGTTCACGCTGTAGTAGGGTCAGTTGCAGGACCCGCAAAAGTACTTGTAATAAAATTCATTAATGAAAAATTAATTAATTGGTAATGTTGACCAGCCGCGTTGTACATTACAATATAGGCGTTAATTAAATTTCCGTCAGATTCAATTTGGCTACCATCATTATAACCACCAGATGTTATGTGTCCATTATTGATATTAGTTTTTATTCATCCAATACTTCTACCATTGAATCAAGTAACTGTAGTATCGTTAATTTTGTAATTATCAAAACCTGTTTTTTCGGTAATAAAAAGAATAGTAAAGCAGATTAATGTAACTAAAAAGATAATTCAAAAAATCATTTTAATAATAGTTGTAGTATCGATGTTTTTGAATACATTTTTAAAATTGTCATGTATTTTTTTATTAATCGTTCGTTGGCTCATAATTTTATCCCTCAAAAAAATCTGCTAAAGAATTAATGTTAGTATATGATGCTTTATCAATTTTTGGTATAGAACTAGAACCTAATAAAGTGTTGCTTTGATAAATTGAAGATAAGCCAATACCATTACCATATGTAGGAGTTAAAGCTTGACTAATGTATTGACCTTCCATGGAATCAGGAACAATAATAGTGTTTGTGTTAAGCGATAAGTTATTGTAAGCTAATAAAATTTCTATTTGGTCATTGACTTGTAAACTCATATCGCTTGGTTGACCGCTACCGTTTGATTTATCGACTACAAATTCTTTATTTACCACCAAATGAAGTACACCAGTATAAGAAAGCAATAGGTTATTACCATCATTGGGATCAATAATACCGTTTACTTTAGAAGTTTGAAACTTTGGCAACAATGTATTATTTTCAATAAGATCTCATAGGGTTTGGTCGTCTTTTAAACTTATTGAATAACTTGTTTCATTACCAGTTAAAATGTGAAGATTTTTTTCAAATAAAATAGGACCAAATGATGAATATTCTATACATCATGATAATTGTTCTTGTCCTACTTCGGTTTTATCGTTAAGTAAATTTTTTCATAATGAAAAATATCCATCCGCATCAGTTGGGCGATCATCATCAACTTTACCGATTCGGTTTTTATATAAATCGATCAAATATTGTGTTTCATCTTCTGTTTTATTACAAGCCGTTAATAGAAGCGGCAACATTGAAGATGCAACACCTAAAATAGTAAAAGGTAATAATGTTTTTAATATTTTTTTCATTAAACCAATTCCTCTAAAGTATTATCTAATAAATTAACATTATCCACAATCAAATGGTTGTTTTTGATGTGGACGTGTTTTAATTTATTTTTATAAAACTTATAAGCCTGTAAATAATGAGGATTTTTTAAATCTATTCCTTGAATTAAACGTAGTCCCATCAACATTATTTGAAAATAATAATCTTGCTTTTTATATTTTATTTTTTTAGGTTTTCAATTATTAAGATTACCTATGTTTTCATAATATACCATTTTTTCAAAACCAAAAGCACCAAGTCCGATAGCTGCTCAATTTTTTGTTAATCAATAGGCCTTATTATGTTGTGATTCGTAAGAAGGACTTAATGATCAATTACTTACTTCATAACGATTTAAATAAATTTTATTCATGGATTTGATTATTAAGCTTAATTGGTGTTCTACTAAAGCATTATTTAATTGATAATTTTGTTTATTTAGAAGAGAACCGCTTTTTAATTCCAAAGCATATCATGAAACATGTGGTATTTTTCAATCACCAATAAATTTTGTTGCACTAAAAATATCACAATCCTTTAATTCGTTGAATCCATAGATAAAATCTATGGAAATATTAAAGATGTCCACACCTCTCAAATTCTGAATAGCTTCTTGGATATTTTTTATAGTATGACGGCGTTGGAATTTCTGTAAGATATTATTGTTGGTGGTTTGGGCGCCGATGGAAACACGATTTACTTTATTCTGTTTTAAAATAATAGCTTGTTCTTTAGTTAGAAATTCAGGATTACATTCAATAGTAAATTCATATTTATTTTTTAGATATTTTTTTAATGTAGATAAAAGAAGTGTTAGGTTTTTCTTGTTTAAATAATTAGGGGTACCTCCGCCTATATAAATAGTTTTAAATTGATGAGTTTTATATTTATAAGATATTTCATCAATGATTTTTCTTATATAAAGATCAATACAAGAATTGTTAGCAACGAACCTAACAAAATCACAGTAAGTGCAAATGGATTTGCAAAAAGGTATATGTATATATAAATGTTCTACTTTAGCAATCATTTTTTTATAACCTTGATGGTTTCATTAATGTTATTCTGGTTGAATTCATATGCATTCATATAATGATGACGTATTCATGTTAATTGTCTTTTAGCATAACGTCTTACCTGTTGTTTAATTTTTGGTATGTCAATACCTTTGTTAGGGTGAGTTAATCCTTGAGCAATATCTAAATATCCAATCGCTTTAAAAGCATTGAGTTCAATGTAATTTGGAAAATCGCTAATGAGTTTATTTACTTCTTCAAATCAGCCATTTTTAATCATTAAATCTACACGTTTATTAATATCTTCATACAATTGGTTGCGTGGTTTATTACAAAAAATGTATAATGGGCCATAAAATGATTTATTTTTTGAATCAATTTTATGGCCCGATTTCATAATTTGTAAAGCACGTATTAATCTTTTGCGATTTGATCCGATTTTATTCGCTAATACAATATTAAATTTTGATAATTCATTTTTTAATTCATCATTTGATAAATTAGTAAATTCATTAGTTCGTTCATTACTTTCATTTAAATCGTAATTATTGATTAAAGCATCAACATACAAGTGTGAACCGCCCACTAGAATAGGTACTTTATTTTTTTGATAAATTTTATTTATAGTATGGTTGGCTAAATCTTGGAAACGTTTAATGTCTCATTTATCTAATATAGAAACATTGCCAACTAAATGAAAAGTAGCTTCTTTTAATTCTTGTAGTGTTGGTTTATTAACGCCAATATTTAATTCCTTATAAACTTGAAAAGCATCAGCATTAATAATTTCACCATTAATTTCTTTTGCAATAGTAATTGCTAATTTAGTTTTATTTGTAGCTGTAGGTCCCACCACAACTACTATTTTTTGAAACTTTATCATACAAATTATCTATAATGATAGCATTAATTTAAACATGATCAACACAAGAGAGGTAACTATTCACCGGGTTTGTTTGCGTCCACACACACACACACACACACACACACACACACATTCGTCAATAAAATCAGCCTTTAATTCGTTTTGTGTAGGTAAAATATCTGCATAAATTAACATAAAATCTTTTTTATAAAAATGATACTTTTGTT
>JAIRKU010000012.1 GCA_031259945.1 Mycoplasmataceae bacterium | reverse complement strand
ATTTTACAATGGCTGTAATTATCAAATTTTGTTTTTTTACAAGAAAAATAAAAAATATTTTATGCCAATTTAATGAGAACATTCTCGTTTATATAAAGTGAATTAGAGATTGATTTTACCGGTATTTGTGTGTGTGTGTGTGTGTGGACGCAAACAAACCCGGTGAATAGTTACACTTTTATGTTTTAAAACACATTTTTTGTTGTATAAGTATCTCATTAATTTAAACATGATCAACACAAGAGAGAGAGAGAGAGAGAGAGAGAGAGAGAGAGAGCAACTTAGTTGTTCTCGACGCTTTAGCTTTTCTTAAAAGCAAGAATTTAGCATTTGCTAGTTCCTGCTTTTTTCGTGTCTAGTTGATCATTTTCATAGGATAGAAAAATGAAACAAGAAAAAAAACGTATTAACCGCGCCAAAATGATGGCGGCAATTTCTGGATTAGCTGGGCTTTCGATGGCTGGTGCTACTACAATTATGACTGCATGTGGCAAAAGTGAACCAAGCGATACCGTTGTACATACTTATACTCCAGGCGAAAGTATGAAAATTACTACCACTAATGCTAAAAGCGTTATGGATGAGGCTAAATATTATTTAGATAGCGTTCCTGAACCAAGAAATTTAGAATTTGGAGATAAAGCATTAACTGCGAGTGAATTAAACTCAAGCAGTAATTTTTTAGGAAATGGTGAAGTTATTTATTATGAATTAATTTATGATTTAGCAAAATATACTCATACAACTTCTAATTCCTCTGAAGTTCAATTTTTAATTCAAAGCGATTGATATGACAAAGCTTTAGGAAAACTTAAATTAGGTAAAATTGTGAAAGGACCAGATGTCTACGATTTTTTAAAAGCAACAGCAACAGTTAATTATGATTTTGTGGATGGGAAGCCAACATTAAACATTATTGTTCAACAAGTTTACCCTTTACCTATTTTGAAATATTCCATCAATTCCACATTTTTCCAAGGATATATTGAAAGATTCGATAATCTTGAATCACCTAGTTCTTTTGTTCTCTTTGATAGACAATTGACATCTGATTTATATAACAATATAGAAACCGAAAAATTTGATGTATATCGAAATGCATTTCAGGATAGCAAATATATGAGCATGAATCTCTCGCAAGCAATTGCCGATATAAATACAAATTACGATGAAGGCGACGATCTTAACAATTTGCATTCTTTAGTCTATTATGATTTATTGCATTTTATTTCTGGGAATACTATGCTAAACAATTTTCAAACCGACACATTGTATGAGTCTCCCCTTTTTATTATTGGATATAAGAAAAGTGGTTATCCTTATAATGTTGATTCAACACAATGATGAGATAAAACAACAAACAGTTTAATAAATACAGCTATCTTATTTAATGTTTTACAGCCTAATTTTAACGATATAAAAATTAGCAATACTGATCAAACATTTAAGGATGCAACAAATGTTTCTAATTTTTTATGAATTAAGTGCAATGACGGTCATGCTGATATTCCTATTAGTGTTGAATATATTGTGGACAGTGATACAAATGAAATATGAATAAAACTATCTGGTTTAGTTCAAACATTTACAACTGAAAAACATCAAAATATCTATATTAAATCACCATTCTTTTCTTCCAATTTCGGAAGTTGAACTCAACCAGTTGACGAACAACATATATATGGTTTAAATGCCATTGTTCAATATGAAGACAATACTGTTGAACCTTCAGGTGCGTTCATAGCCGCAACAAATTATAACGGTGCGAATACCCTTGAAATAAAGACTGCATTCGGTAAAGGAGTAGAAGACAACGCTGGAGGATTTATGACTGCAGCTTCAACATCAATGATTGTACCTAATGCTCTAAATGCTACTTCTTCATCAACGCTTTTTGGATATAGTTTTGATGCAATTAAGGAAAAACAAACATATGCGAGTTATCCTTCAGACCAAAAGACTTTTACAGATCATACTTTGCCGCAAAACATTAAAAAAATTATTATAGATCCAAAGATAAGAACGGATATAAAAGGTTATACTAGTGGTATTTACCATCCAACGATTAATTTAACTCAAAATACCCCAAACAGTGCCGATGGCCAAAAATATACATATATATCAGGTCAAAATGATGTTGAGTATATTTCAATTAATAATGTTGGTGCTGTGTATTGGCCACAAAACTTTTATAGCGGTTATGGAGAATCCATAAAACAGTATACGGGAGTTTTAAAAGATCTACCAAGTTTAAAAAAAGTAGACATAAATTTTGCCAATTTATCTGATACAACTTACCGTCTTGGCGAAGCTAAAAATCGTTCGTTTGTGTTGATTGGTGCCAAAAATTATACAGTTTCTCAAGCGTCAAACCAGCAAATGTTAAATCTAAACAACGAAAATTATTTTACTTCTGGTATTAATGGAACTCAATTTATTAAAAATGCCCCTCAATTGCAAGAAATTAATATAACTAACAAAGACAGCGTTTTTTCATATAATCTGGGATACATTGGCGGAATGTGAGGCGGTGCAGATTCCTCGACGAATGGTTATAAAACTATTGAAGGTCAAACTTTTGTATTCGATAATGTCGGAATTCAAACTTTAAACTTACCAACAGCTAATATTACTAATGATGTTACGAATGGTGTTTATTACAATTTGGGGAACATAATAAATAACTCTCCAAATCTAACCGATATTTATTTACCATTAAATGATGATGAACATAAAAATATAATAAGACCAGTTGGCTGATTAGCTTCTTCATCACTTGCTGTTGCTTGTCCGAAACTCGCTAATGTTTATCTAGATTGAAGTAATACAAATGGCCCAACGATTCAATACATGTTTACCCCTTCTGATTCATCAAAATTCCTTAATTTTTTCAATTTTGATTGAAGCGCAAATATTAAAACAACTAACGGAATCATTCATATTACTGCAGAAACATTAACAAAAAATTCATGAAATAGTGTTAACGATGCAAAATTATGATTCCAATCAGTTGGTTTACCAGAAACTTGAAACGTTGTTGCTGATTATTCTCATTAAATTAGATGTTTAATGGAGTAAATATTCTTTATACCACCGACAACAACGGTGTTTCGATGTTGTCGGTTTCACTCTATTCGTTATTAAGGGTTAAAAAACCTGAATCAATTTACTATATTCATATTGCTTATTTAGGATTAAACGAACGAGATATAAGACAATTAAATAAAATAGTTGAATATTTTCATAATGTAAAAATATATTATTACGAATGTCAATCATATGTTGATCAATATGGATTGGATAAAATTTTTCAAAAAGAAAAAAATGTGTTAAAACTGCATTGACCTCCTGCAATGTATCTGTATCTTATATCTCCGCTATATTTACCATTATCGGTAGACCATATTATTTATTTGGACATTGATATTTTGGTATTAACAGATTTATCAAATCTTTATCGTAACAATCGTTTAATCACCACTTTTATGGGTGTAAGAGAATGAAGCATCATCCCTTGAATCAAAAGACAAAATAAATATTACATCCAGCATAAGAAAAACATGGAGAGTTATAACGATGCAGTCTATACTGGGTTTAATGATGGCAAAGCAAACAAGTATGACAACTATATCAATTCTGGGATGTTACTTATTAATTTGGAAAGATTAAAAAAAGTAAACTATCAAGAAGTATTCAATTTAGCACGAGTCCATTATTGGCCAGACCAAGATGTATTATGTTCATATTTTGCTAACGATATTCTCACTTTACCAATTTGGGATAATTTTTGCATTCATTATTTTTATGATGAATTATTAGAACAAAATGTAAAAAATGCCGGCATAACTACAGAACAAGTTGAAAATTTTGAGAAATATGCCAACATCGTGCATATTTCTACCCGCCCCAAACCCAATGTTTTATTTAATGCACAAGCATATGAAATTATTAAAAAATATTTTACTGATTTTGAATCCTATTACAATATATTCACTTACACAAACGAACAATTAGATAAATTAATAGTAAATTATTCAAAGCAAGAACAAACGTTCCTAAAAAAACGATTAGACGAATATCGTATTGCTCTTTATGCTCGTGCACAAAAAACTCGTCTCTATGAACGTGTTTTTTATATTTGAGGGCAACTATGAAATGCAATGGTTAGAAAAGGCTTAATTAAATATAAAAACATATCTAGTTTAATTAGTTAGCAATTGGAATTGGCACTACTAACTACCATCCTGAAAAAAACATTAGCTACAAAAATAATCGCATATCCATTATTTTTAATAAAAAAATTATTTCTTAACTGCTAATGTTATTTTTGTCATTATAATTACTATCCTTTTTGGACGGGTAGCGAAGCGGCCAAACGCAGCTGACTGTAAATCAGCCACCTCCGGTTTCAGTGGTTCGAATCCACTCCCGTCCACCAGTGATTGGATAGTAGCCAAGCGGTAAGGCACCAGATTTTGATTCTGGTATGCGATGGTTCGAATCCACCCTATCCAGCCATATGTCCCACTAGCTCAGCGGTAGAGCATTTCACTTTTAATGAAGGGGTCCGGAGTTCGAGTCTCCGGTGGGACACCATGCTGAAGTGGCGGAATGGTAGACGCACAGGACTTAAAATCCTGTGATGGAAACATCGTGAGGGTTCAAGTCCCTCTTTCAGCACCATAAAAAAATACCAAGCAAAGGCGATGGTATTTTTTTATTTTAAAAATGTAATTCTATCTTAAACTAAATTAGTGAAGATTGTTTCGCTCAAATACATCTTTGACATATTGATTAAATTCATCTTGTTTATTTAAACAAACATTGATGATTTTAATATCCTCACTCATTTTTATGATTAGTTCGTTAATTCTTACAATTTTTGTTTTTCTTTTTTTGTCTATATTATGTTTCATGATTTATCTCAATTATTTATTGTTCGCCATAATTTGCAAAATATAGTTCTAACATAAAAACCCAAAAAAGTTGTTCGCAATTTTTACGAATTTTTATGTTTTAGTCAACTTAATAAAAATGCCAAGATCATGAATGCAAAAATAAATATTTATGCAATTTAAATTAATAGATTAAAAATTGGATGATAATTTTGGTCAAGAATTCACTAGTGTTTTGAGATTTAGTTCAGCCGTTTTTTCAGTTGTTGAGGCGTTAGTAGCCAAAGCTGTTGCAATTAATATTTTTTGAGACGGTTTAACATTTAATAATTCTGCAGCAATAAATCCAGCCACTAATGTGTCGCCACAACCAACAGTATTAACTACTCGATGTTTTGGTGGAATAGCATGATACACCGCATCTTTAACAATTAATAACGCCCCATCGCCTCCGAGTGATACGACAAAATTTTTAATACCTTTTTCTACGTATTTTTTAGCAAAAACAATAGCTTGCTGTTTAGTAAAAGTTTCTTGTTTAAGCAATTGACGAATTTCATCCACGTTTGGTTTTACAAAAGCAGGTTTTGCATTTAAATTTTTAATAAGTGCCTCACCACTTGTATCTAAAAAAACAATCGTTTTTTGCTCATGACAAATTTTAATTAATTTACTATAAAAATTACTTTCAAGTCCCTTGGGTAAACTTCCGGCAAAACTTATAAGATGAAATTTACGAATTAATTTTTTAAAAAAAATAAGAAATTTATTAGCATCTTGTTTACTAATTGTTGGCCCAGGTTCTAATATTTCAGTAATCCCTTCACTAGAACCACAAGCATTTACACAAATACGAGTCTCACCATTTTTTAGTTCATAAAAATGATGTTTAATGCCTTCTTGATCTAATGCCGATTTTAAAAACGTTCCATTCCCACCAGCAATTATCCCTGTAGCTGTAACATCCAATTTTAATTGATGCAAAACACGGGCTTCGTTTAAACCTTTACCACCAGCGGTATTATTAACTTTAAGTACGCGATTAACTTCACCGATTGATAAATTATTTAATCGTCATTGTTTATCAATTGCTGGATTTAAAGTAACTGTTAAAATTTTTTTATTTTTTATTTTGGAAAAATCAAAATTCATAAATTTATTTTACATTAAAATGTCTTAATAAAATTTGTTCCGCTTCCACATTTCATAAATCGTTATGTTTTTTACAAGCTTCATTAAGTTGTTTAAATAAAAAATTAGATTGCCCTAACTTTTCAAAATCATCAATAGCAGTTAACGGTAAATTAAAATGGGTATAGCTTAAAACTTTACCAGCTTTAAGTTTAGGTAAGTTATCCACAATATTAGCAATGGCATCAATTCCGCAAATATGTGACACCATCAAAGCTGGTCTAATTTTTTTATCGGCAGCTAATTGAATGGACTCTTTTAAATCATCAACATTACCGCCAGTGCTACCCATAATGTGTGTACTAGTATAATGGCAGTTGTAAAGGTTAATGTTAGCATTAAAAGTTTTATCAGAGGGACCAGCAAAGAAATTTAGGCAACCATCAAACGCCATTAACTTATCCCCTAATTCACAAATTTCTTTGATTGGTGCATAAACAAAAACATCATGATAGCCTACACCATTAGTTAATTTTAGTAACTGTTCATATGGGCTATTCAAATTCTTAATATTAATGTATTCTATTCTCACTCCATGTTTATGTCCATATTCTGGTGAAATAAGTTTTTGGGCTCTAATTAAACGATTATGATCAGCGTCTACCACTACTACTATTTTTGGTTTATTCTTTATAAATAGAGGATATTCAATTGCTCCTAATCCCATCGGGCCTGCACCACCAAGTATTAAAACATTACCCCCATCTTTGATTCCGTGACTATGATCATAATTAATTTTATTAGTATGATACATGGCATTATAACCACCAACAATGCAACTCATTGGTTCACCCAAAGATGCATCAAAATATGCATCCCCACGGTAATGTAATAAACATCCTAATTCCATAACTTCGTTAGGAACAATAGCATAAGTGGTGCTACCTCCATAATATTGATACGAATAACCTGGTGAGGCCAAACTACCTTTGTAATTTAAAGCAGGTTGCTGTGCAAATTTTTCACCAACTTTAAATTCATGTTGTCATTTTTTGCCAACTTTGACGATATCACCAGCAAATTCGTGACCGATGATGATTGGGTTCTTATCTATATCTTGTGGGGCTCTTTTATGTGCTTTACCTTGAATTAGTAATTTATATGTGGACATACAAATGCTATCGGATATAACTTTAATTAAGATTTCATCATCTTTAATTTCTGGTAAGTCAAATTCTTCCAGCCTTAAATCGTTAGCCCCATATAAACGAACAGCTTTAGTTTTCATTATTTACCTCGATTAATAGTTTATGAATTTTATCAATGTCATTTGATTTAACTAAATCAACTACATCTTGGCTGCTAGATAATTTAGTGCATATGTTTTGTAATATATATATATGTTCTTCGTTAGTTACAGCAATTCCTATTACCAATTGAACCGGTGTACCGTGTCAGTCAATTGGTTCTTTGTAAGTAGTAACAGCTAAACCATTTTTTTTAATATATTTTCGATCTTCGTTGCCAGCATGTGGAATAGCAATTAAATTTCCGATGGCCACGCTCACATCTTGATCACGTTTGATCATGCCATCAATGTATTTTGCAGTAACTAATTTTTGATTTAGTAATAATTTTCCAATCCGTTTGATGGCAGCAGATACTGATTCTTTCGGACAATTTAGTTGAATACATTTCTTTGATAAAATATTTATCTTATTATTGCTTGTCAAAATATTTTTTTTATCTTTCAATACATTAGTAGTTGAATTATTACGAACAGTTGCTAATTCATTAGCCAAAGCTTCGTATTCAGGAGCATTCATAAAATCTTTAATGATAATAATTCGTGCATTAATATTTTTATTAGCAACTTGTTGTTTTAAACTTTCATGCACAACTATCAGTTTTGCATCTCATGGTACTTCACTAACTGATTTATGAATTACATCAATATTATTAATTCTTTTTTGTTGAAAGATTTTTTTCAGTTTAGTTGCCCCCATTGCACTTGAACCCATTCCAGCATCACAAGCAAAAACAATTGTATTAATATTTGATAAATTACTATTGACTCCTTTACTTTCAGCTTTCATTGAGGTTACTGTAGCTTGACTTTCTTGGAGTGATTTACTTGTTTTTTTAAATTTAAAACAAATCATACAACCAACCAAGCTAACCATAGTTGCCCCTAAAATACCTAAAGTGTTAGCTACATACGTTGAACCAGGATAATAGTCAATGATTGTCCCAGGTAATTGTGGCCTACCAGCTAGATTACTTGGAGTCATTATGTATTCCATAATGATTGAACCAGGACTAGCTGGCGCTTGTAAACCACCACCAAAAATTTGTTCAATCGCTACACCAGATGCTCCAGCAATAATTAATGGAATAACAAGGATTGGCATTAGAATGACAAATGGAAAATAAACTTCATGAATACCGCCTAATAGGTGGATTGGCAAAGCACCAATAGCATTACGCCGATTTTCACCTTTGTTAAATAAGATGTATGCCAACAAACATCCGGTCCCTGGACCAGGATTAGATTCCACCATAAATAAAATAGAACGACCATAATCTTGTGTCTCAATTGTACCAAGCGGAGTAAATACACCATGGTTAATAGCATTATTTAAGAATAATACTTTCGCCGGTTCAACAATAACAGACATTAATGGTAAACCGTGAAATGATTCTAACCCTCCTACGGCCTGCCCTAAAACATAAGTGAAACCAACAATTGGATAACTAAAACCAAAATAAGCAATAACAATTAATATAAGACCAACAATCCCCACACATAAATTAGAAAAAAGCATTTCAAATCCAGTTGGAGTGATTCTTTTGACATAGCGATCGGCATATTTAATCGCAATCCCACCAATTGGTCCAACGATAATAGCCCCCAAAAACATCAACATATCAGATCCATTTAGTAATGGTTTAACATAGTTTGGAGCAAAAGCATATTGTCCCGCCACTATTAAACCAATAGCAAACATTGAACCTACTACACCACCTTTAATATCAGCAATTAACCGACCACCTAAAAAGGCAATCAATATTGGTAATAAGTACATGATCATTATGGACGTTAATGTACTAAATGCATTTTTTACTCAACCGCTTGGTAAATAACAACCAATAGTAGCGATTAGACCAAAACCAATAAATGCTCCAATGATGGGCATAATCATTTTGCTCAAAAAATTTCCTAGACGTTGAGCAATAGTTTTAGATGTACCAAAAAATGATTTTAACTGTGAATTCATGGCAACTATTATATAAATTATAAATATTTTTACTATCAAAAAGTGAACAGCTTTTACATGAAAAATTGACATGAACAAGGTTCCGTGTTATTCCTAGTATAATTCATAGCAATAAGATGTTCTTATTTATAAATATTTAGCATCTTATCTAGTATTAATATTTATGCAAATTGATAAAAAAATAATGGTTCATGCCTATAAATTTGATGGGAAACTTTATCGTACTTGAGAGTTTCCTAATGTGATTAAAGAAACGGATGATTATATCTGTGTAGATTTATTAAATGTACATGTGATTACAGCATCTGACGATGGTAGCCGTTTCTTTCATAGTAGATTGAAAAGACCAACCATCTGATATTTCTTCAAAAATAAATGGTACAATATGATTGTTTCTAAAAAAAGCAATAAATATTATTACTATATTAACATAGCTGGCCCATTTATTTTTGAAGAAGATGCTATTAAATATATTGATTTTGATTTGGATTATCGTATTCCAGATGCTCAAGTATCAAAAATTAATTTATTAGATGTAAACGAATTTAATAAGCATAAAGTTAAGTACCAATACCCTATTGAACTAATTAATAAAATAGAATCTGTAAAAGAAGAAGTGTTAGTTTTATTTAAAGAACATAAATTTGATGAATATTTAAATTTTGATTTAATTCATCGTCGGAATGGCAAAGGTTAATAAATGAAAGAAATAAATAAGTATTACGAAGTAATTTTAAAAAAAGTAAATTCTCTCATTAGCAATAAAGAATACCAAGAAGCTTTTGAAATTGTAAGCCAGGAAATAGCTTCGCCATATATTCCGATGGAATTTATTGAACGTTTTGAACAATTGTATGTTGAATTAAACAAAATTGTAATGATCAACCAAATTAAAAACGAATATAACAACATGACTAAAATGGAAATGTTAGGTAAAATTTACGACCAAAAAAAATTAGACCTTAATCTCTTAAGTTTTTTTCTAGGTAAATTTCATAACGATATAGATACAATTGACTTGCAATATATTAATAAAATTTTTATGGATAAACATATTTCTAATAATGAAAAAATATTTGTTTTAGAGCAATTGAAATTTGCAAAAATATTCTATACTTTTGACTTTTTTAACAATGTTCTAAATGCATCTCATAAAATTAGTTCAAATGATTCATTTGAGTACCATACTCACCATTATTTCAAAGATGTTAAAGTTAAAATGCAAAATATCTTATTCAAAGATCCTTCTTTGTTAACTTTAGCCAACGAACTTTTAACAATGATTTATGAATATTATTTTGGTAGCCAACCACCTTATGAAACCATCGTTCTAGCTGATAAATTAGCACGATATGTAAAAACTTATTTTGAGCCACAAAATAAGCCAGAACCTGAATTTAAAGTTTGAATTGATAATATTATGAGTGCTAAAAAAATATTAAATTAATTTATAATGATTAATAATAATTTAGGAGTAATAATGACAGAATCAAAAACAACAAAAAAAGAATCAATCGAATCATATTTGAAGTCTATTAGAGATGAATTGTTCATTTTAAATAAAACTTTAATGCGTTATGCTAATTTTAAAATGGAAATGGCAAAAAAGCGTTGCCAAAAAAGTAAAAAATAAAATACTTTTTTTCTGACAACTAATTAATTATTATTTTAGATTCCTTGGCAGAAGACAAAATGATAGTAACTGTTTCAATCATTTGATCAATAGTAGTTTGATATTGCCCTCTACGATATAAATCTTCAGCAATATTTAAAGATCGGTTAATTTCTTCGTGTTCATTGCGATATTTATTTATGTAATAAATTAAACGTTGTGCATAGACTTTTAATGTTTGATTGTAAGCTGCTGAGGAAATTAATAAACCAGTTTGTTCGCGAATTTTAATCAATTCATCATTAACATTATCATAATTTTGAAAATATTTTTCTGATAGTTGATTTTGTAAAACCTTGATATGTTCAATAATGTTTTTAATGGTTTCGAGACTTTTTTGATCAACATTTGCAAACTGTAATTTCAAACCCAATAATTGTGTTAAAGTTAATTTAATATCAGCTAATTCGTCATTAATTAAAATGGCATTTTTATATTTATTATTAATTTCTTCATCAAGATTAAACAATGCTACTTTTCAAGCGGTTATACGGTCGGCTAATTCTTTGATTTTATTAAGGAATTGAGCACGCTCTATCAATTTATAATTAATAAATTCATTTTCAAGATTTTGATAAAAAAGAATAATAAATTTCATTTCACTATTCAAGTTAGTAATTTTATTAATAATGGATGTATCTCTAGCGCTAACAAAATTACGTTGGATATTGTTAAGTGCAGTGTTAAGATCATTAAATTCTTTTTTTAAAATAGCGATTTGATCCTTTAAATATTTCATATCTTTTTGAATAAGAATATTAGTATGATCACCAGACTCAATTTTATTTAAAGCATCAGTAAGATGTTTTACTGCTATGATGGCGTTATTTTTAGCTGTACCAAAGCTAACATTTTTTAGATTTTTTTCTAATAATGTTGTGTTGCTTGAACCAGTAGCATAAGCCGTTTCAATTTGGCTATAGTCAGAACTAGACAATATTTTAGCTACACTTTCCAATTGACTTTTAATTTTTTTCTTTAAAGTTTCTAAATACATCAAAACACGATCTAAAGTATAAAGTTGTAAAATGATTTTATAAAAAACGGATACTTTTTGGTTTAGATCATGTAAGATGGTTAACAATTTATTATTATCAAATTTAACAATATATTCTGTTGCTTGAGTGATAACTTCTCGAATAGAATTGTACATATTGTGGAACACAATATGTTTGTATCTTAACGATAGATTCAATTCGTAAAAGTGGTTAATCTCATCAGTAATTTGCCGATATTCCATTATAAGATCAGAAATATCTTTGCTATAGGAAGTAGCGGATGATGAAATATTTCGTAAATTATTTACCATTGTCTCACATTTATCTAAATCAATTTTTATTTCTTTCCCTAGATGATAGCTTTTCAAATAGCAATAACGAAAATTAATTAGACTTAGTGATATTATTTTTTGTCTAACAATTTCAAGCTGCTTAGCAAACAATTGTTTACCTTCATTAATTTGTTTCATCAAATCATTTAACTGTGCATTACTTTTTGATAGCACTTCCAGATATTTGAATTTATTTACCGCAAGAAATTGAGCGATTTGGTTAAATTTTTCTTGTAACTGATATTGTCTTTGTAATTGACGACGATGTATAAAAAAAACAATTGAAAAGAAAGTAAAAGTAATACTAAAAAAAAATCCCACAAAAATTAAAGACATTACAATAGGATGTATAGCATCACTAGTTAGTTTTAACACTTATCTCACCCTTTTGAATGATTTCATTAACATCATTAGCTATCATTAATTCTTCATCAGTCCTCACGCAATAAATTGGATATACACTATGTTCTGCAGATATTAATTTGTAATCACTATATTTAGTATTAATAGTTTGATCATTTAGTTTTAAATTGATAATTTTAATTTTATCAATTATTTGTTTAATCACAAATACACTATTTTCACCAATTCCAGCAGTGAAAACTAATGCATCTATTTTATTTTCTAATTGATTAACGTAATCAACTATATACTTAGCTACACTATTAGCATACATTGTAATTGTCAAAATCGCTTCTGGGTTGTTTGCTTCATATTTACTTTGAACATCTCGCATATCACTTGAACCACACAAAGCTTGTACACCTGATTGTTTGTTTAAGATATTATCTATCGCATCATTTTTAAAACCTTGTCTAAATAAATAAATTGGAATAGAAGGATCAATATCACCGCATCTTGTTCCCATGATTAAACCTTCTAGAGGCGTAAGCCCCATGCTAGTAGCATAAGATTTATTTGCTTTAATAGCGCTAATGCTTGCACCATTACCCAAATGACAAACAATAAGATTAACTGTATTCTTATTTAAAATTTTCTGCATTTGTATGGTAATGTAGCGATATGAATTACCGTGAAAACCATAACGTCTAATGGCATATTGTTTTGCTAATTTTTGATCAATCGGATAAACATAGTTATGCTCAGGAATAGTTAAATGAAAAGTATTATCAAAAGATGCCACGCTTATTGCATGAGGCAATAATTTTTCAAATATCTCAACCACTATTAATTCAGGTTCGTTATGTAGAGGAGCTAACTTAATATACTCACGAATTTTATCCTTAATGGTTGGCGTTGTTTTCACACTCGTTTTAATTTCAGCACCGGCTAAAACAACGCGATGTCCCACACCAACAATATCGTTAAAATCTGTGATAATTTTATTTATTTTGAGTTGTTCTAGGACACATTCAATAGCCTTAGTATGGTCTGGCATTGATATATTTAAATCAATTTGCTGATCATTAAATTTCATGTTAAAATGTCCATCAACAAAAATACGTTCACAAAGCCCGCTAGCGATTACTTGAAGATTTTCTTGTAAAAATATTTTAAATTTTATAGAACTACTCCCAGCATTAATTACAATAATTTTCTTATTCATATTTTCCTTCAAGTTAAAACGAATTATATATAAGCAGTAAAACTTATAAAAAATAATTAATTAAATATGAAAAAAACACTACAATTATTAATGGTTAAAACGGTGGCAGGGTTTTATTATCATAATATAGCTGACATTTATTAACCGGATTATTATTTTATTGGACATTTACCCAAGTGGTTGAAGGGTTCGGTCTTGAAAACCGAGAGGCGACGCAAGTCGCGCGGGGGTTCGAATCCCTCAATGTCCGCCAGTTCGCGGAGTAGAGCAGCTTGGTAGCTCGTCAGGCTCATAACCTGAAGGTCATGGGTTCAAATCCCATCTCCGCAACCAAAGGTCTCATGGTATATCGCTTATTATTTCCCCCTGTCACGGGGAAGAGACGGGTTGAACTCCCGTTGAGACCGCCATGGCTTCGTAGCTCAGGTAGTAGAGCAACGGACTGAAAATCCGTGTGTGGGGGGTGCAAATCCCTCCGAAGCCACCATTATGACGATTTTTGAAAATCGTCTCCGACTATTTATGGGTTTCTTTAAAACTTATAGATGGGAGCATTATACAGCATCAAAAAAAGACAAGACGAAACATACAGTTTATAAGTGTTTAAATGTTAGGCTAAATCTTTACAAAAGATATTCAATGATGTATTTGTGACAAATTGAAAAGGGAAAAATACACAGAATTAAACCCGGCAGACCTAGAAAATGAATCATCACTAAAAAAAAGATTTGTTGAAAAATTATCAGTTGAATATTGCACTCATATTTTCCAATTTTACGTTCTGCATCTGGGAAAAGAACATAACGATACTGAATTTTTTTTTTTTTTGGTGTTTTGATTTTACATCAATTTCCCCATCGTCACCAGTGCTAGGAAAATCAAATTGAATAGATGTGACGGCAATGATCGAATTACTACACGACATATTCTTTAGTTTTGGATGAATACTTTTCAAAAAACCTATTTTGTTGATTTATAAAATATTTAGTAATAACATCTATGCGATTTGTAGTTTGATAATATTCAATACCCAAATAATATTCTTTTTTATTAAATTCTTCTATGTAAAAAGGCTGTATATTGTTTTGCAAACAATGTTTCAACATTAACAAACGACCTGTTCTTCCGTTGCCATCATAAAAAGGATGAATAATTTCATATTCGCAGTGAAATTTGGCGACATCATTGATCGTCATTTTTTTAGGAGTCTCTTCTAAGAGCTTTTTCATTAAAGTAGAAATATAACTTGGTCTTGCTCCTAAATGTGTATCGACTTGCACATCGTGTTGACGAAATTCACCCGCTAATTCATCACGCTCATTTAAATCCGGACTATTTCAACATAATTTTTTATGTAATAACTTAACATATTTAATGGTTAAAAGTTCATTATAAGTATCCATAATGTAATCGAAAGCATGGATTAAATTCTCATTTTCAATAACGTGTTTTCGAGGATATTGGTTAAATAAATGAGATTTACTTTTTGGATCAGTAATTAATTTCAAATTATCCATTTTACTAATTTGCGAGCCTTCAATTGCACTAGAATGAAAAGTAAAATCGTTTTTTAAATCAACATAGAATTTTGATGTCTTATCAAAAGTACCATCTGGTGATTTAAGTGAATCTAATATATTTTTCATTATTGTAACTCTCTTTGTTTTTGTTTTATTTTACAGAAAGATATTAAGTATATTTAGATATAAATACATTTTGTAACTCTTTGAAGTAATCAACTAAATGCTCCAATGTATGTTTTAAATTTTGCATATCTATCCTACTATTAATACTACCAATAATCCCACCGTTTATTCTACTAATTAACAGTTATTACATTTTATTAATGTTGTCGCTCTATTTGATTATAATTACCTACAATTTTATCTTAAATATTAAGGAATTTATGGCAGTACAACAACGCAGAACTAGTAAATCAAGGAAAGGAATGAGACGCTCTCATCACGCTTTAAAAGCAACCACTATAACAAGTTGTAAAAAATGTGGCCGCCCAATTCAACCACATAAAGTTTGCCCATATTGTGGTTATTACAAAGGCCGTAAAGTAATTGAAGTTAAATAAAATGTTTGAACAAGAAAAATCATCTAATAACAATAAATTATCCGAACAACAAACTCAAATACTTAAAGATGTTGGTTTTTCTTGCATCCCCAATAGCGATGAATTTCAAAAAATAAAAGTAAAACCACAAAATCGCTGATTTAATTCTATTATGGCGCTTATTGTTGTGGGCATTGGTACATGCATCGGTGTAACGATTGGAATGATTATTTATCATTTTGCATAAGAAAATAATATGAAGATTGCGATATTAAAAGAAAATAAAAATGAACAACGTGTTAGTTTAGTACCGGCTGATGTAAAAACTTTGGTTTCATCTAAACACGAAGTGGTGGTTACTAAAGGTGCTGGTGTTAATGCTGGGTTTAATGATGATGATTATTTAACTGCTGGTGCTAAAGTTTTAGGCACCAATCGTGAAACGGTTAGTAATAGTAATATTATTTTAAAAATTAGTCATCCAGCTAAAGACGAATTAAAATGGATTAGTCCTAATCAAATATTAATTTCTATTTTTAATTTAGCTAATAATCCAAAAATTTTATTTCAATTACTAAAATATAAAACTACTGCTCTAGCAATAGAAGCAATTGAAGAAGATAATGTTTTTAGTGTAATGATTCCTAATGAACAAATTAAAGGTAGATTTGGCGCTTTATTAGGTGCTTACAATTTGGCAAAAATGTTTGATGGTGGATTGGGCAAAACTTTTACGTCGTTGCAACATAATTCATCTAAGGCACAGTTTACTGTTTTAAATGCCTCTTATGCGGGATTAGAGGCTGCTAAAACTATTTTAGGCCTTGGGGCTGATTTAACTATTTTAGAAAATGATGAACACTTAGCTAAACAAATTCAAAATGATCATGATTTACATACATTAGCAAAATTAAATGATGCTAATTTTGAAGTAAAAAAAGCTGATTTTACAGATTTAAATAATATTGTTGTGAATACTGATGTTTTAATTAACACCAATTCCGTGCCTGGTTCTTTAACTGCTAAAAGAATTACTCGTACAATGGTTTCTAAAATGAAAACTGGTAGTGTTATTGTCGATTTAGCAATTGATCAAGGCGTAACTTGCGATAGTGAAAGCGCACCATCTAAAATAAAAAAGCCTTCTTATATTGTAGAAGGGGTTAAACATTTTGCATTAGAAAATATTCCTACTCTATTTCCTAATAGTATTAGTGTGTCAATCAGTCATATTTTGACAGAAAAATTTTTAAAGCACTTAAAAGGTGAAAATGTTTTAAATGTTATTAAAGATATTGATGTTTTATTTAGAGCAATAGTCACTTATGATGGAAATATTACTAATAAATTAGTAGCTGACACACTTCATCTCGATTTTAAAAACATCAAAACATTAATTAAATAAGACTTAAATTACTTTAAATTTTTTATTAATAAAAGCAACTACACGTTGTTCGCCTGGTTCAAAACGATCAATGGCTTCACGCGCAATGAGGCGATAATGTTCTTTACTTTTAGCTACATTAAGATCTTTAACATAATGTGTTTGAATTGCATAATTAATACCAAAACAAGTCAATAATTCCGGTTCATCCGTTACCACAATAATTGTAGCAGATGGGCGAATGTTAGAAATTGTTCAAATAACTTGTTTGTCGTTAGTAAATACTACAACAAAATTGTATTTGAAAGTAGGTGCCACTTCACCAGGTAATGGCAGACATTTATGTGCTATTTTTAAAGCAATTCTTTTAGAATAAAATGGTAATTTAGCCCTACGGAAATATCAACTAATAGCACGATAATAATCAAATAACAGTTCAGATTTTTTATTAATTTGTCGCATTGTATAAACTGCTTGAACTGGGAATTGCCCTTGAGCCGATTCACCTGATAACATCGTTGCGTCTGCGCCTCGTTCTACAGCAAAGAAAACATCAGTCACCTCTGCTCTAGTCGGTTGAATGTTTCTTTCCAAGGAGTCAAGCATTTGGGTAGCTACAATAGAAGGCTTACCAATTAATCGACATTTACGAATAATGTATTTTTGTCAATATGGTACATCAAAAAAAGGAATTTCTAAAGCAAGGTCGCCTCTGGCAATCATAACACCATTTGTCGCGTTTAAAATTTCATCAATGTTACGGATGGCATGAGAAGATTCAATTTTAGAAATAATTTGTATTTGTGTTCCACCGTTAGCATCTAAAAAATCACGAATTTCTTGAACATTCTCTTTAGAATTCACAAAACTAGCAGCAATATAATCAACATTGTTTTTAATACCAAATAATATATCATCGCGATCTTTTTGAGACATAAAAGGCATGGAATATTGAGTATTAGGTAAATTAATACGTTTTTTATCATTAACACTATGATTGTTTAATGCGATTGTTTTGATGATACCATTATTAACATCTAGATCAGTGATGCGTAATTGGAGTTTACCATCATCAACAAGGATCATTCCACCATTTTTTACATCTTTGGCCATATTATAAGTGCCAGTCGAATCAGTTACTGAAAATTGGCTACTGTCGCCAACAATCATTTTTGTAGTATAGATAGTAACAATGCCATCTTTAAGGATTGGCACTGGACCATTTTTTATTTCTCCAACTCTAATTTCTGGACCTTTAGTATCTAACATTATCGAAACATTGCGATTCAATTTTTTAGCTACTTCTCTAGCGATATTTATGCGAATTTGTTGTTCTTCATGAGAACCGTGTGAAAAATTTAAACGTACACAGTTTACTCCGGCTTTAATAATGCCTTCCATTCGTTGGTATGCTAAAGCAACCATTTCAGCATTTTTAGAATCATTTAACGAATCTAATGTTCATAATTTTTGTGTGACAGCTGGCCCTAACGTAGCGATGATTTTCGTACGTTTGTAATAGCTTTTAACAACAATTTCAGCGGTTTTATCCATTTTTATATCCTATTTATTTTTTCAAATTCATGTGCCAATGTTGTACGGTTATGTTTTTTTGGTAAATTAACCGCATCTAAAATATCCATATCAACTAATTCGCGGCGTTCTTCACCAATAGCACGATTTAAACGCCCGGCTTTAATACATTTAATGCAATGATTGGCCATCATTGAGGCTCAATAACGATCAATCGCTGCTGGCACACCACCTCTTTGAGAGTGTCCTATAACATTTACGCGACACACACGGTTCGTTTTTCGTTCTACCTCTTCAGCAATTTCATCTAAAGTAGGTAATCCGTTTTTACCATAAATTTTTTCGGTAATGACAAAAATACATGATCGTTTTTTATTTTGTTTTGTTTCGTTAGCAATTCTAATAAAATCGCTAGCTTTAAGAACATTTTCTTTAGTAACAATAATTTCGGCATTAGTCGCAATCCCTGCTTGAATTGCTAAGTCACTAAAACCGCGTCCCATTACTTCCACAAAACAAATGCCTGAGTGGGAATCAAAACTATCACGTAGACGATCAATTGATTGTACAATCACATCAAGACAAGTATAAAAACCAATTGTGGAATTAGTAGAAGATATATCATTGTCAATTGTACCGGGGAGCGTCATTACTTTTACACCCAGTTTAGATAATTCAGTCGCACCGCGATAAGAACCATCACCACCAATCACTACTAATACATCAATTTTTTCTTTTTTTAGAATTTTGATAGCTTTGTGTTTTGCTTCAAGCTTCATAAATTCTTTACTACGAGATGTACCAATAACAACATTACCTCGAGAAGTAAACTCTTCAAGATAACGAATGTCGGCATCAGTAAATTTGTGTTCCAATAATCCTTGAAACCCATTGAAAATTAATTTAATATCAATCTTATTTAATTTAGCAGACTTAGCAAGAGTTATTACTGCATTATTCATGGCAGGTGAATTGCCACCTGAAGCCAAAACCGCGATACGCATAATTTATTTCTTAATATTGGTAAATGTATTACCACCAGGATATTTAGATTGAATACCTAAATAGTCCTCAATTTCCATTAAACGATTGTATTTAGCAATACGTTCACTTCTAGACATAGAACCTGTTTTAATTTGCCCCGTCCCACAAGCTACAGCTAAATCAGCAATTGTAGTGTCCTCAGTTTCACCACTACGGTGGCTAACTATTGCACATCAATTTGCTGATTGTGCTTCTTGAATAGTTTTAAGTGTTTCGGTCAATGTACCTATTTGATTTAATTTAATTAAAACCGCATTAGCCACACCTTTTTCAATCCCTTGTTGTGTAATACGTGGATTTGTGCAAAATATATCGTCGCCTACAATCTGAATACGATTATTCATACGTTCTACAAATTTTTTCCAACCGTCTCAATCATTTTCTGCCAAGCCATCTTCGATGGAAATAATAGGATATTTTTTTACTAATGATTCTAAATAATCAATCATTTGATCAGTAGTTTTAGTACCTTCTTGTTCAGAAAGAATTTTGTCAGCGATGGCTTTTTTAAATACATAAACTTTTTTATCGTTATCATAAAGCTCACTAGAGGCCGTATCTAAAGCAATCGCTACATCTTTATCAACTCCTGGTCGATAACCAGCAGTTTTAATCGCTTCCACCATTAACTCTAATGCTTCGTCAGCACTCTTAAGCGCAGGGGCAAAACCACCTTCATCTCCTTTAGATGTATTTAAACCTTTGGCATTTAGTAATCTAGCCAAAGCATGAAAACACTCACTTGCCATTTGACAAGCCTGACGAATACTAGTTGCTCCAATCGGCATATACATAAACTCTTGAAAATCAACAGTGTTATCAGCATGTGCCCCACCATTAATTACATTTAACATTGGAACAGGTAAAGTATAAATGTTATCTGGATTTTTAAGAATATCCTCATGGATGTATTTAAATAATGGCTTTTTTTTGTAATTCGCAGCAGCATGTGCACATGCTAGTGAAACTGACAGAATAGCATTAGCACCCAATTGTGTTTTAAACTCAGTGCCATCAAGGCTTAGCATTTCTTCGTCGATTTTAGTTTGTTCATCAACTTTAAAATCTTTATTTAAAAGATGTGGTGCAATAATTTTATTTACATTATCAACAGCTTTTAAAACACCCTTCCCCATATAACGTTTTTTGTCACCATCTCTTAATTCAAGCGCTTCTCTCTCACCAGTAGAAGCACCAGAAGGTACCATTGCTTTACCACGTGTACCGTTATCAGTTATTACTTCACAAGCAACTGTTGGGAAGCCACGTGAGTCTAATACCTCATAAGCATGAATCGACTTTATTTTATCAAACATAAATTCTCCTAAAAATATTTTTAAAAACTTAGGATATTATAACCACAATATATATGACAAATGGATTAATCTTAGATATTTTGAAACAATCCAATTCTATAACAAACAAACACTTTTACTTTGTCTAATGAATTGTTATCAATATAATTACCGTTATGACATTTTTAGAAGAATTAAAATGACGCGATCTATTTAACAAGACCACTAACGAAAATAAAATTAAATTATTTGAGGAAAGCCGAGGAACTGCTTATATTGGTTTCGACCCTTCGGGCGATTCATTACATTTAGGTAATTACATCATGATTTTAGTTTTAAGAAGGTTACAACAATTTGGTTTAAAAGGAATTGCTGTCATTGGTGGGGCAACAGGACAAATTGGTGATCCTTCTGGTAAAAAAACTGAACGAATTATGCTAGACGCTTTTAAAACTAAAGCTAATGCTTTGGCAGTTCAAAAGCAATTAAAAAAATATGCCAAGGTAGAAGTATTTAATAATCTTAACATTTATAAAAATATTAATGTTCTTAATTTTTTAAGAACTAGTGGAAAATTAATTAATGTTAATTATTTGTTAGAAAAAGAAATTATTAAGTCACGCTTAGATTCTGGTATTTCATTTACCGAATTTTCTTACAACATTATTCAGGGAAATGACTTTGCATGGTTATATAGAAATAAGAATGTTACCATGCAATTGGGTGGTAGCGATCAATGAGGTAATATCACAACAGGTATCGAAATGATTCGTAAACTTTATGGTGATGATAATAAAGCATGCGGTTTAACTATTAATCTATTAGTAAAAAATGATGGAAGCAAATTTGGTAAATCTGAAGAAGGGGCTATTTATCTTGATAAAAAATATACATCTGTTTTTGCCATGTATCAATTTTTATACAATCAAAGTGATGCAGATGTTGAAAAATTACTTAAGTATTTTACTTTTCTTAATAAAGATGAAATCCAAGAAATAATGCGGATCCAACAAGAAGCGCCATTTAAAAGAATTGCTCAAAAGAAATTAGCAGAACTTGTTGTCCTAGATATTCACGGTAAAAAAGAATATCATCGTTGTCTTAAAATTTCAGACGCTTTATTTAAAGGTAGTATTGAAGCTTTATCAACCGATGAACTTTACGATGCTTTAAGCAGTACCCCAATTACTCAAGCGAGTGCATTAAAATATAATGTGATAGATTTATTGGTGTTAGCTAAAGTGTGTAGCTCTAAAAGCGAAGCGCGTAAATTGATTGAATCTAATGGTATTTCAATTAATGGTAAAATAATTCAACACTTTGATCAAATAATTTCGCAAGAAGAAGCCTTAAATAAAAAATTTTCATATATTAAAAAAGGTAAGAAAAATTATTTTTTAATTAGATGATAAATTATGTTTAAAACATTATTGGGCTCGATAGTCGCAAAACACTTCAAAAAGAAATTAGATAGCTGAACTATCAAAGAAGAAGACATAACAGAAGTTCTAAAACAAATCAGAATTGTTTTATTGGATGCTGATGTTAGTTTATTAGTTGTTAAAGACTTTATTAAAAACATTCGCCAAAAAGCAGTGGGGCGAATAATTAATCAAGGCGAAGATCCTGAGCAAGTATTATTAACAATAATTAAAGATGAATTAATTAGCATTTTGGGGAAACATACAGCAGAGGTTGAAACTAATCGCAAACAGTTACGCATTATGATGGTGGGGTTACAAGGATCTGGTAAAACTACAACTGCAGCCAAGTTAGCTAATTATTTCAAAAATAAATTTGATAAAAAACCATTATTAGTCGCCTTAGATATTTATCGTCCAGCTGCTATTGATCAATTAGAAACATTATCAAAAGAAATCAATGTTGATTTCTTTCAAAAAGGAATACAAAACCCAGTTGTTACCGCATCTGAATCTTTAGAATATGCTAACACCAATGAAAATAATTTAATTATTTTTGATACTGCAGGTCGTCTACAAACTAATGAAACATTAATGGAAGAATTAAAAAATATTCGTAATCGCATTAACCCTGATGAAATTTTATTAGTAGTTGACGCCATGAGTGGGCAAGATATCATTAATGTTGCAGCTGAATTTAATAAACATTTAAATTTAAGTGGTTTTGTTATTACTAAGTTAGATTCGGATGCTAAAGCGGGTGCTGCTTTATCATTAACTCATTTATTGAATGTACCTGTTAAATTTACTGGTGTTGGCGAACGGATTGGTTCGTTAGATATTTTTTATCCTGAAAGAATTGCTGATCGTATTTTAGGCCTTGGCGATATTATGACTTTATCCGAAAAAGCTACCGAAGTTTTAGACGAAGATAAAGCCAAAAAATCATTAGCGCGAATGTTAGCTGGTAAAATGGATTTGGAAGATTTATTGTCACAGATGAAACAAATATCAAAGATAGGCACGATGAGTTCGATTGCTAAGATGTTACCAAATATGCCTAAATTAACTGATGATAAATTATTTGCAGCTGAACAAAAAATGAAGACATGACAAATCTTAATGACTTCAATGACCCTAAAGGAAAGACGTAACCCTGCTCTCTTTAAAAAATTTCCTAATCGTAAAATAAGAGTTATCAAAGGTTCTGGTTGCAAGCCAGATGACTTAAATAAAATGTTAGCAGAATGAGAAAAAACTAGAAAACAAATGGCAGAGATGGGAAATATGATTCGAGGCGGCCGTAATCCATTTGGTCAATTTGGTCTCAAATAATAGAACCATCTTTCTTGTACCGCACTTTGATTACCCAAAATCCCAAAAAATTGGGCTAAATTTTAGTTAAATGTTTACAGATTATTTTTTCTTTATATAATCTTTAAATTAAATTATGAGTCGTCGAGATCAAATAAGTGGTAAAGGGCCGTTACGTGGTAATAAGCGTAGCCATGCTTTGAATCACTCCCGTCGTGTTTGAAATGCTAATTTACAAACCGTTAATATTAAAACTGGTAAACATTCATCTAAAAAAGTAAAAGTATCAGCTCGTACTATAAAAACTTTAAAGCGACAAAATAAATTAGCTTAATTAAGACTAATTAAAAAAAATAGTTATTGTCCAAATATCTTTTCAATTACAGCATGGAACATATAGCCAAAATATGTTACTGTTATCAAAGCAATAATTCACAAGATTGCTTTATTAGAACGCAGAATTTTTTTGTTAAGATTGACGAATTCGGTTTTATACATGAATTGACATTTCATAAAAGCAAAACAAACAATTATGCAAATAATTAGACTAGCTATGCCATCAACAAAATAATGGATTTGTTGAACAATTCTGCCAATGAAAGTAGCAAAACATAAAAAAATAATAACAGTAAGAAATATTCAAATTAGTATATTATTTCATCGTATATATTTTTCTTTGTTAAGTTTTGCTAAAATAATTGGGAATATAAAAATTTGAATGTTAATATTATGGAACGAAGGAAATACTCCAAAATTATCAAAATTATAACTACCCTCGGGAACAGGGATTGAGTTATCAACTCTAAAATATACTGGAACTGAAATAAAAATGAAAAAGGAAAGAATGTTAATGAAAATAAAACATTTTATCAAATAAGTAAAATATTTACGACCCAATAAAACATAAACCAAAATAGAAAAAGTTATAGTTATGGTGTCGTATAGTGAGCCAATGAAATTAAAAAAAGACAACATTGGTTTGCCCCAATCAGAAATTGCCTTATCAATTGGTAAATAAAGATTAGAAAAAGCATATCCACAGCGATTAGCTACAATAGTTTGAATAGTAATTCCCCCCCCCATAACAGATTGTGTGTGTAAAAATTACAAGAAACAAACCTATTGTGGCATAGAAAACGTGGTCTAATGCCTTATAGTTCTTTTTTATAAAAGTTTTATCTCAAGGTAGATTATTTGCCACTAATTGGAAAATTATACTTATTTATTCGTAACTATTCGTAACTATTCAATGAATACTTACATTAATTTCTCTATAATACCTATCCGGTATGGTGAGTATGAGCCCATATGTTCATAATATCGTAAATATATTTTCGGGAAGTAGCTTAGCTTGGTAGAGCACCTGGTTTGGGACCAGGGGGTCGCAGGTTCGAATCCTGTCTTCCCGACCATGATGGCAGGGTATCTCAGTTGGTTAGAGAACTCGGCTCATACCCGGGGTGTCGTGAGTTCGACCCTCACCCCTGCTACCAGTTTAGGAGCTTTAGCTCAATTTGGTTAGAGCCCCCGACTCATAATCGGTCTGTTGTAGGTTCGAGTCCTACAAGCTCCACCAGAATAACGCCTTTCAAGTTAATTACTCGAAGCGTTTATGTAGTAGTTATCGGTTTGTCTTTAAAACCATAGATGTATTCATTATACAACTTTCACACCGGAGGGACATTAGAAAAATATGACTATTGTAATAATTCTCGTTGTAATAGTTGTTTTAATTATTTTTATTTGTGTGTTGGTTAAAGTTGTTAAAAAACATAACCAACATGAAAAATTAATAAAAACTAATGAGACGTTAGAGGAAAAATATAAAAAATTAAAACTTAAGATTCAAATTATTCCTGAAAAAAATCGTGGTAGTAATTTACATGAATTGCCAGAATTTAGTAACGTTTGAAAATATCTTCAAAAATGTGTAAAAAATTATTCTAGGAGTCTTGCAGACGTAGAAGGAAAAGGGCGATGTATTTATTGTAACCAAGATTATCGCATTGGTTTAATTGAATGTCACGAAGAGTGAGAATGAGATATAGACATACATGTACAAAAATTAAAGCGAGTTGTACCGATTTGTCCGTTTTGTCATAATGTTGTTCATTTTGGCCACGATGATGAACGCTTCAAGCGTTTGGCATATTCATGGTTAAAATCTATTAACTATTTTAATAATGATGAAAGTGTTGCATATCGAGAATACATTTTCGGTATTAAACGTAAACTTTATGATCCGATAGATTTTAAATTAGACAAAACGTCAATATTGCCAGTTGAAAAGTGAGCATCAAAGTATGAAAGGTTATAGTATTTTATGAAAATCGTAAATTTAACTGGACAATATTGAGGACGATGACATGTATTATCTAAATCAGGTGTAGATAAATGAGGCAATTGTTTTTATTTAGTTAGAAACATTGTTACCGGTGAAAAAAGATTGATGCGTAGCAATAGCATTCAAAGAATGCAACAAATTACTGAGACTGCTGCACAAAAGATTATGCAAGAAGTGGCAAAACCAAAAAGACCATGAAAAATTGATCGAACAGGTGAACAATACGGGGATTGATTGGTATTGGCTAAAATGGGTAAGGATGATAGAAGAAATGTTTTATATAACATCAAAAATATCAAAACTGGAAAACAAAAATTAATTTCAAATTGTAATTTGCTACGATATAAAAAAAAAGTATAATTTTTATATGTTACTAATGCGTTTTTTACCATTTATTTTAAGTTGTTCAATTGTGGTACCATTGACTATAACATCTTGCTCCCCAGCAAAAGTTGATACTACATGGAAATTTGATAATGCAACTATATATGCTGGAAATGATGGAAATTTATACAAAATAAAGATTGATGACTATCCAAGAATATTTTTTATCGAAGCTAATGAAGATAAACATGGTGGAAATACATCTTTAACTAATGCATATTCTTCAAATTCTAATTATGTGATTATTAGTCCAAGCGATATAAATAATGGTTATTTCAGTTTGGAAGCACTTTCATCATCTGGTTCTAGTGTCGGGAAAACTTCAACTATCTCTATGGATTGACAATATCAATCTGAGTCAGGCCATATTCAATTTGAAGCGACAGTTGTAGCTTAATTATTTTTCGTCTTTGTCTTCGATCTCTAACACATCATGCATCTGTTTAATAATAAATGGCCTAGCACGTTGAATGTCTTGCAATGTAATTTTATCCATAGGAATTTCATTTTTAGTACCTGCATAACGGAAGAATGTAAATAATGTTTCAATTAACATAGATAATTTATCAACTTGTAATGATTGGTAGCGAACCATAGCATTAAGGTTTTCTATTTTGACTTGTAAATCTTTTGCGTTGATTTTGCCGTAATGTTTAGAACCACCGATGTAATCGAATATATCATCTAGTAAAGATGTCACTGTATTAGCGCTAGTCGTAGAATGGTAAAAATTCTTTAATTCTTTTACCATCTTTGCATAATGCGGATTTAAACGTATTGTTAATCCTTTTTCGACATTTTTGTTTTGCATAATGTTAACTCCTAACTTTTAATTGGTGTACCTCATAACTGCGCTATTTCAGTAATTTCATCTAATGAAACATTAAATTCGCTCGGATCTAAATGACGACCAGAATCAATTTGTCCTAAAATTCTAAATGCTTTACTTAAAAGTAAAAAGCGACCAGCCGTGTATCTAATATCAGTATCATCGCTTAGATAATATATTTCGTCATCAGTTAATTGTGTAGATCCGACAAAAAGTTTTTTATTTACTTCGTTAATTAATGCATCAACAGTCATTTGCAATATGAAAACATATTCGCAAGTGTCTAATATAGCTTGTGTTTTGGACAACACATCAGGATTACTGCTTTCGGTAAACGTAATAATAGAAGGCGTAGCTAGTCCAATATTGCAATAATACTTACGTGCTTGCTGATACATTGCAGCTACAATGGTGAGAAGCCTAGTGTCCCTTGGATCAACGATTTTATGGCCTTCATCAAAGATGAAATTATAAAATTTAGCATTTGGATCATTTTCCAATGGATATTTAAGTCGATGCTCATTCATTTTATTCTGCCAAAAATGAGCGATTGAGGAAGTCATTGCATATTGGATATTTGTGGCAGAACTTTTCAATCCAAAAGTATTGAATACACGTATTTTTACATCTTTCTTTGAATAAATTAAATTTTGATGACGATTGAATACACCATCATAATTTCCGCCAGTTACAAAATCTGCCATTAGACGATAAACTTTTTTGTATGCATCAATAATTTCATCGGATGAATGTTTGTTACGTATGACTTCTTTTAAACACTTACCTAGTACAGTGTAATGGTCATCCAATATTGGTCATTTCAAATTGGGAATGTTATTTAAGTTGGTTTTTGGTACAACATTAAATTCTTTATACAAACGATTGATAGAAGTTTTTATTGCATCGATTTCCAGCGAAGTAGGAATATCAGTAGCTGTGAATAATAATGAACTAATAAAATCGATGATAAAATCCGTTTGGGATTGGATACGTGCACGTGAATCAATATCATTGTTTTCATCGATAGGAATTTGATAAGGGTTGATAGCTGGAGCATCTTTTTTTGGATAACGAGTAAAATAATATACATGCTGATGGAAGTTAGCAGCTAATTGACTATATTCGTTTTCTCAATCCAATACATCGCTACCAGCACAACGATCATCAATCAAACTATCTAAAAGAGACATTTTTAAAAGAGTACTTTTTCTTCCGCCGGAATCACCAAAAACTATGAAATTGCCTTTCGAACGTGTCTTACGTTGATAAATGTCTCATATTATTGGTGTTAATGAGGTAGACTTACCAATGTAAGTACCCAATGGATCAATATAGGCACTTTGTGTAAAAGGATAACCTAATCCGATGGCGTCACTGGTTAATAATACTTCTGCATCTTTATCAACCTCTGGATAACATATCGGTTGCATTGCTAGATACGCATCTCTTTGACTAAAAACTAAATCATTATATTCTGCACCAAAATACTTAATTTGTTCAACTACACGTTCGTATTTTTCTTTTAATGCAGTTTTAGTTTCTCCATAGACCATAATCATTAATTTGCATAATTTAACATCATTTTTATTTTTGGATAAATCATTAATAATTCCTTGCATTATTTGATAGTTATTGACTATCTGTTGATTTTTGATTTCTGAATTGTATTGTTTAATATTTTCAAAATCAGATTTTAAATCTTCAACAAAATCATTACGCTTTTTAGTGTCATGTCAGCTATATGTTTGTAGTGAAAAAATAATATCATTAATGTTAGCTAATTTTTCTAATCAAAATTTTTCTAGTTCATTAAAAGGCATAGTGTCAACATTAACTATCTTGCAATGACATTTATGCGTTCTGCCGTTTTCTAATCGATTGATTTGAATAAATTTTGATTTAAAACACATTTCACAATCACGAATAATAAAAGTACGATTATTTTCAGGACGGAAGAAAAAACGATTAAATAACCCAAAAATTTCATCTTTTGTTGAAGGTGTTAAATTTCAACCAGCTTTTATTAAACTTCCTTGTGCTTTATTAAAGAAATCTTGAATTTGGGTACGTGAAATTCCATGAATACATAAAAGATAGACTTTTTCACGTACATCATTTTGGTAGTCTGTTATTTGCTCGAAACGCTTTTTGGAAACATCTAAAAGTTTAGCTTTGTAAGTATTGTTGTCAGCAGTTTTTAATTTTTGATCAAAATGTTTAATTCGATTTGAAAAATCATAGGTGCGAGAATATGTATAAAGCGAAATGGAAAAAGCGGCGGATGATTTTTTAATAACTTCCGCTAATGCTCGCATACGCATGACTTGAGTAATAGGTGAAAATGATGACAAGACTTTTGGTTTAATTGTTCAATAACCAGTGACAACATTTCTTCCGGTGAATACAAAATTATCTGTGATACGATTTCATCAGTTAATAGTGGCATTTAAATCCTGACTTATTTTAGCCATAATCTTTATTCCTCTTTACTTCCATTAACCTCTTTTAGTGTTTTGGAGGTTTTATTTGTAGAGTTATCGGATTCGGTTTGTTGTCTACGACCACTTCATTCTTCGCTACGATAATATTTTTGTCCAACAGCATAAGCTAGCCCACGTGCAAAAAATAAGTAAAGTTTTTCTTTACGCATAAAGCCAAATGGATAGCACAAGCCGAAAAGAATGACCACACCTACTATAACAACAATGCCACGGCTTCACCATATGTGCGCGACAAATACAGCTAAAAGAATAATAACGGCTATGCCAACTAATATTACTGGTACATCTCAAACATTAAAATAACCTTTTAGGATTAATTTATTTTTGCGTGGTTTTGGTATAGCTGGAACAATAGTGATTGGTTCTTCAATGATTGGTAACATTTTATTTGCTCCTATTTCTACGATGTTGAGTAATACTGTTGGTGATGCTACTTGTGCTTTGGCCAGTGCCTTGTCCCATAGATTGCATAGTGCTTCCGACACCACTAGCATGTTGATTTCAGTGCTCGCCACCACCTTTAATTGATTGAATTTGGGCGTAGGCGCCAAATAATTGATTTTGTTCATGAAAGAACAAACCACATAGTTGATCACCAATTCCGTAACTAATGGAAAACAAAATGCTATTAGCAATAAGAATAATCCCAGGAGCTCATTCGTCTTTGATTCCAGAAAAAATATTCAAGTTGCACAAAATATTAACCATGAAAAAGGAGGCTTGAATAAACACAATGCTAAACATTTTCAAACGGATTAAACGCATTGTTTTACGGAAACGAGTACCCTCAGAATTATCGGCGAACGCAAATCAGATGCTCCAACACCAAAAGAAAATTAAATCGGCTAAACGTTTTAATACAAAAGTTCCATAAGCATATAGTGCGCCGCAAACAATAGCAGCTGCAGCAGCACCCATAATCATGCTTGGAAATCTTCAGACTTCGTAGCCGGCACCATAATAGATTCAGAAATTTCGTCAATTGTTACTGGATGATCCAGTTGTATACTGAAAGATCTGAGTAAATAAGTTAAAATCTGAGGAAGGATTAGCGCAAGTCTGAAATGTGTTTAAACTAATCATTGTATTAGTGACAGCGCCAGTACTAGTATTTTCTTGACCAATAAATAATTGAGTAACATAGGAATCAATGAAAATCTTACCGCTAGTTCAACCAAGAAAAGCCCTACCAATGTTACCGTTGGTAATAGTTTCTTGTCATGTTTTTATAGCATTGAAATCAGGCTGATCAGAGACGACGTTTTGATATCCATTTAAAGTGTTGATATCACTTCATAATTTATCTCAACTAGTTTGGAAATTGCATAAATTATCATACGGTGTCGAAAATAATGATCAATCGTTCAAGTGTGTGTTACCACCAGAAGCAATATAGGCGTTAAAGGCACTGTCAAACATACCTAATAGCCCTGTAGATGAATCATTTCATCAGTCAGATGAAGTCATGGTTTGAATACTGGTTAGATCACGTAATACATCTTGAGCCGCTTGATACCCATCGTCACTACCCGCAGTTTGCATTTTTTGACTAATCGATTGGACGACTTGAATTAAATCAGTGATACTGTCGTGTAAATTTTTCCCGCCGGTGAAAGGATTGGAATTTAATGGACTAATGATATTATCGTTGATACATGTCCGGACTCAAGTTTGAATACTTTGAACTTGTGAGACAGTTAATAATGTATTTGACAATCCAGGTGTTAAGAAAACAAAAATAAAATTAACTAGTAATGTTAGTAATGAAAAAGCTAGTGGTACGATGGCAATACCACAAATACCATATGCTAATCGTCCAACGCCAACGCTATGTCGTTTGCCAAATCGACTAAAATGTGCTAGAGCACGTAGGCCGCAAAAAATAGCGAATGTGATAATGCCTGCGATTGTCATGCCTAGAAGAATACGAGCAAATGGATTATTTAAGTTAATTTGAACATTTCATTTACCAGGGTCTAAACCATCAATGGTAGTACCGAAAATCATATCACATACGGCTTTGCCGCCTGTATAAAGATAAATTTGATAGAAAGCATTACCCAAGATCATTGGTGCATAGACACTAAAAGCATAGGCTATCGGCAATACGACTGCCGATAATAATGCTCCTATTAATGCTCCAATGATAGCTGGCATGTGTTAACTTCTATTCATCAAATTGACTATCACGAACTTTTTCGAGAGATTTATTTTTCTTCGGTGATGGCTTACGATGTTTTTTAACCCAAAGACCTGTCCCCACTCCAAGACCGATTACTAATATTCCACCTAAGATACCGCCTACAATTGCGCCGGTATACGATTTTTTATTAGGTGTAGGCTGCGGTTCACTAACAATATCAATCTCTAAAGCTTGTTCTAATGAACCCTTATCAGCGCATGTTCCTCAAACTTTAAAATTTTGGCCAATTTCATCAGTCAAATCACGTGTTGCAGTAAATTTAATAATGTAAATTGTTCAATTATCTTGGATTTGAGGATCATCCGTTTTCACGGTAACACCGTCTGGCAATTGACCTTCTGTATTATTGTACTGATAGTGTCATTTAAACAAATATGATCCTTCGTTTTCTACTTTACAAGTAATCATAACGACTTCATTTTTACGAGAAAGAGTTTTATAGGTAGGATCGGTAAAACTCATATCCAATTCAACCGCAGGATTAAAGTCGTTAGAACTAATATCAAAATCGTGTTGAGCAGGATATGTTGGAGTATGTTCACCTTTATAAGTCGGGACAGTGTCTCATTTACTGCCAAAATGAACATCTAATGTACCATCACCATCATGCGGTGTAAGAGTGATATTACCGCATGCTTGCATAAATTCAGCATATGTAGCATTTGTTTGAAAAATATAATCTTGGTCATCGTTTAAGCTATTTTCCGGCTGGTTATATTGAATTAATTGTTGTTCTAAAATATCAACAGTAACTTGGCTTGGGTCCATTGGTGGTTTAGCATATTTTGATGTGGATCAAATATCAAATTTCTTTTGAAAGGTAATATCGTCGCGATCATAATTGTGTCCGTCTTGAGTGTTGAAATTAACATGCAATGCCCCGGTGTGTATATTACCGCTCCAAATTATGGAACTTGGATCTACCAGTTGATCAATATCAGTAAAACCACTACCAGGCTTAGTTCACATAAAGCAACGATAATTGAACCCGCTAACAGTTTGGATGCCAGTAATGTTTGTATTAATTTCACCTGTCACTAATGCTTTAGAGATAGTGTCAGGAGTTTGACTATATAAAAATGATAAGAAAGCATTCCAGAGTTCATCTGATCATGAACCAGCTCCATTTAAAGGCTTGCTATTTGCTTGTATTGGCTCAAAACATTTGTTAGGATCGTTTGGATCGTAGCTAGCGATTTGGATAGCGTCAATTTGATTGAAGAAAGCTACTTTGGCTGTGAAGGGATGTAATGGTGTTCCGTCTGCCGCGTCATCTAGCAGGTAGGTAGTCGGAGTCGAAGCGTTAGCAGCAGTGCCTCAGATGCCAAAGTTATCATGACTAGAGGATGGAATTCATCTACCTAAACCGTGGCCATTATCCGAGTCATTCTTTTGTAATGTATATGTAATGTTATCTTCACCATTAATATCAGCATTAATATGTTGACATTCTAACACAGAACTGTTTGCACATAATTCTGGCAATGTAAAAGATAGTGTACCAGTAACGCTTTCGCTCGGTAATTGTTGGTTACTGCCAACGTATGGAATGTTTCAATGAAAGTTTTCTGATAACATGTTAATAATAATTTGTGGGAAATCTGCATATTGTAAAGTGCCGTTAGATGAGCTTTGAGGAACTCAAGTGTTACTATCATTAATTTTGGTGTCAGCATCAGTTTTCCATTTCATGGAAGTTAATTGTTTTAAATCTGCCTCAAAAGCAGATAAAGGTTCTTGTCAGTGCGGTATACCTGCACTGCCATTTGCTTGTAATCAATTTTCGACACAATAATAAGCATCAGGTGTATACTGATTAACGAAACGAGCTGGTGTATCGCCACTTGTGCCAGTAAATGGAATTTGTCAATTGATGACGTTGCCCAATTTGGAAGATTCAGCATTTGTGTAAGCAATTAGTGACCCACCAACAATTGATGTACCGTCAGATAGTAGTCCCCCAACCATGGCTGAATTCAAATCGTTAAATTTAGCGCCGCCATAATTATTTTGTGTATCATCAGTTTTCAGTTTATTTCATCAACTTGCCAAGGTAGAAGTTGGGTCTGGTGTAACTCAATTATTGTTGCTATCAGATGATGTTAATTGATTACGCCATACTGATCAATTCATCAAAAGAGCGCCAATATAATCATCGTTCATTTTGACACGGAAATGCCCATACATTTTACTATCACCTTCAACGTATTGTTTAGACTCATCAGTGTCTAAAGTCATTAATAAACTTGTGTTAAATTCTTTATAAGAAAGAGATGGTAAAGATAAATTTAATCATGCGTCTTGATAAGAATTGTTGGTTCCGTAATTTCTATCGAAATCAGCAACACCGTTTGTTCTATCAGTTGGTCATGATGGTGCGCTTTGCCATGAATCACCATCAATAGATCCGCGTCATTGAATGCCATTAGGCATTCACGGTTCCAAATATCCCATACCTTCGCTGTTTGGTATAAAATGAAAATGAAGATCAGATCATAAACTTGTAGTTTCAATTTTATTGGTCATGTTACGTGCTAAATGACTTAAATAAAACGTGGAAGCAGCCGTTATTTGATTAGGATAATAATACTCATTTATTACTGGTCAAGTAGTTGAACCATTATTAAATGAGTGTTGATCTTCGCTTCATCCTCATTGTCAAACTCCTGAGCCTCCATAAACACCCATGACTCCTAAGCTTTCCTCTGAAGGAATTGTAACTTTTAGATTTGAAATTACCCCTTCATCTATTCAATCGATTGCTGTTTTGTCTTCGCTAGCTTTAGGCATATTCATGTATGGTATGGTAGTGTTAATATCGTAAGAAAAACTCATGTAATTTACAAAGACGGCGTAATGATAAGCACCGCCTGGATCTTTTTTAAAAACAGCTAAATTGTTTACGCCTTGTCACTCTCCGGTACCAGCAAAAAGTCAGAACCCCTCATGCAATATACCAGCATCCTGTTTTATTGAGCATAATTCTGGAGAATTATTGACAACAGAGTTAACAATTTTATTTTGTGTTGGACTATTATTTTTAGTTTCAACAGCACTTTGTCAGTTATTTTCAATAGTGTAAACAACAAAAGGAGCAATGACAAGAGGGGCCAAACTTAAAAAAGATAATATCATTCATTTATTTTTTTTCATATGTACTCCTCTTTAATTTGCAAATGTGGAATAGATTGTCGGGAACAGCACTTCTCAAAATAATGTAATAGTAGCAAACATTAATATTATGAACCCAAATGCATAAATTGGTTTAAAAGCATCACGCTTCAATTCTGCACGTTTTTCTTTATTTTTAGTGAAAACGCAATAAAGAGCCAAACCACCTCATCATACTGCACAACTTAAAACACAAGCAGCGGCTATACCAGTAATTCCCCAAAAAAATCCTCAGTGCACTGTGTCGGCAACTTTTTTGCCTCACAACTGAACCAGTTCATCTCAAAAAGATGGCAGACTTGCGCCCACCGCTTCATGTACTCCTAATGAATGAAACATAATTTGTATAAACAGTATGTTAGTCATAGCTAGTCCTTACCATAATCAATTTTGCTACTATCGTTTGGTTTACGTTCAAACCCATGATAATCGCCTTTACGAAATTTTTTCATTTCAGTTGTAGTTTTTCTTCATTTTATAAAAGTAGGAAGCGACAAAAGCAGTAATACGATTCCACCCAATAAAAAACCGATGCCACTACTATTTCTTTGATTTAACATATGCAGGTCTAAAAAAATAAATATCCCACAAAGAAACATAACCAGCCCCACGAATCAACCAGTATAAGTTGCCACCACTCATAAAGCACGTTTATTACGAGCACGCTGATAGTCCATTTCGGTTTTTATTTCTTTAACTTTAAAAATTTTTTTGTTTATCATATTAACTTTTTTTATTTTTACATGGAGCTCGGACATCGAGCGACATTCATTTGCTAACATTAATCCTAACATAAAATGTTAAGCAAATGAATAAAAAGTTCACAGTTTATTTTTGAATTTTTTAAAAAGTGCCCAATTTTTATAGGCACTTTTACTTGTAAAATACTGATTTTACAGGTAAAAATTAATAAAAAAGTGAACTTTTTGCTTTATCTTGTTTTTTCTGAAATTTGTCAAAAAATTAGAAAAACATATCTATAATGTAGTTGAAAGACAAATAATATTAAAGACATAATTTATCTTTCAACTTCAAAAATAAACAACACGAATTACGGAGTGATGAGTGGTTTACCCGATGTCGTCGACTAGGCAGGAGACGACGAGGGCGGCCAAGAAGATGGCCGAGCGGCTTGACAGCCGCAAGTCGTAGGGTGTAACCCTACAACCCGGCGGCTATGCCGCACTTGGCTAACGTCGAACAAGTTCGACAACGGGTGGTGATTACAACTCTTCCGTGTTAAGCCTTCCGCTAAAGCGTGTACTCAATCGGCGTACTGCCTCTAATTAAAATATGACCTTAAACTTCTTTGAAAGCAAATGATATGTAAAGATAATCTACATCTTGGCTATTTTTTTAGTTGGTGGAGTTATATTATGATTTTTGATAACTAGTATAGGTGTAGGTATTAGTTATAGTTCGCAAGCGAACGATCATAACTTTTGGCATATTATGATAAATAAAACTACTTTAACAGTATTAGGGTTACTCATGATGGCAGGCACAGCTGGTTTAATTTATTTTATAGTTCGTATGCGTCGTCTAAATAAAAAAGAAGAAGAATCTGGTAATCGACCAAAATGAATTAGCGATTCTGAATATAAAAAACATATTCTTATCAAACAAAATAATTTAGATATACAATATCCGGCCGCTTGTATTGGTATACAAACTGAAGCACATTTATTCAAACCAGGAATAGAAAAGTTTACTTATGTTTTAACTTATGATCGCAAATTCATCAAACCGACTAATTATAACAAAGATAATCCTAAATATGGCGATAAATTAATTAGCGAACTAGCTAGCGGTAGTGTCTTGATCATCGGGGCTCCGGGTACTGGAAAGACTATGAGTGTGATTGAACCTACAATTGATTCTCTCTTAACGTGTAAATCACAACCCTCATTGGCTATTAGTGACCCAAAAGGAGAACTATATCAGCACACTAGCAATTGAGCGCGGAAAAATAATTATAATGTTGTTAGATTTAATACTTTAGATCCTACCAATAGTGACGCTTGAAATCCACTTGCCGAAGTTTATCGAATTTATCATGAACAATATTTAAAAGCTTATTTGAAACGTAAAGAATTGTTGAAACAACAATTACGCGATATTGATGAACTTAATAAAGTTGAAGTTCAAATTTCAAATGCTAAAAGTCGAATAGATGACATACTTGATGCTTTAGTAACAAATGCTAGCAATGTTGTTTCAAAGAAAAATGATTTCTTTCAAAAATCCGGCCAGGAAATGGTTAAAGCTTTATTTTTGTTACCACTAGATTTAGGCGTTGATCTTAAATATTACAATTTGTACCACATCGCTCACAACGAAGTTATTTTAGACTTCGACGAAATTATTTGTATGATAGAACTTTTAACGGAACACTCGTTAGCACGTAATTATGCTGCTAATTTTAGATCTACTTACACAAATTTGGATGCTACACAAAATTTTAAGCAGAATGCTCACATACTCTTAACAACATTTAATAATCAAACTGCAAAAAATCTAACTAGTCGAAATACAATTGATTTTAATGATTTGTATAGTAAACCAACTGTTGTTTATGTATCAATACCGATTGATGCAATTGACGAAACAGCAAATAGCGAAGGCACCAATGCATCAAAAGAATCATTATTGGCTTCTGTCTTTTTTTCAATGATGTTCTCTCAAATTGAGTTTCATTTAGCTAAAGAATCTAAAACAAAAGTTTTAGAAAGACCATTAATTGCCGTTTTTGACGAATTTGGTAACATACCTCGTATTCCATATATTACAAAAATATTTACCATAGGACGCGCTCGCAATATGTTTGCTATACCTGCCATTCAAAACTACGCACAAATTACCCAAGCTTACGGTGTTAATGTGGCAAACTCAATGTTTAGTTCTTCAGCCGCCATTGTAATGACTGGAGTAGATGATGAAACTACCGCTAGAAAGATAGTTACATTAGCTGGTAAAACAGATCGTAAACATGTTAGTAAAACCACCAATACTAGTGATAATCGTGAAAGTACAACGGCTAGTACGTCTAGAAATGATGCAATCGATATTAGTGATATTACTAAATATAAACCCGGAGAAATGATTGTACAATTACGAGGTCAGTACCCTTACAAGTTTGCCTGCACAGAATTTCCAAAAACACGAATAGGCCGAGAGATATTAGAAAAATCATTAGCTGCTGAAGAAGAAAATCCAGAATTCAAACCAGATGTTGAAGAGTACAACTATTTCACTGGATTAATTACAAAAGAAACATTACAAACTTTTTTATTTACCAAATATAAAGATGAAAAATATCGTCCACGTTTTGTAAATAATTTAATTTATAAATATCAAATTGAAGATCCAAATGTAAGTGAAACATTTGCAACTTCTAAAAATAAAAATATTGAAAAAGTAACTGTTAAAGCAATTAATAAACGTGATGTAACTAGAACAAAGAAAATCAAATCTCACTTTGTGGCTGCCAAAGACCCAACTAAGCGTCAGAAGCAAAAAGAAAATATTAAAAACTATTTTATTAAGAAACGTAGAGCTCTATTAGTTGAAAAGGAACATCATGATTAGGATACCGCCAATTGTTAAAATGGAATACATATGTCCTACAACCGTAAAAATGGTAAAAGGTAAACTTTGCAATGTTTATGATTTTTATTTTAATGGCGGCTATGACGATTATTTAGATAACGAAGAAGTCCATAAATTATCTGATGGTGATAAAGAGTTATCTGTACAACATTCCAAAAAATGATATGAAGGTAAACAAACCGAGATTAAACAAAAAATAGTAGATTTACACAAAGAAAAACAACAAAGTAAATTTGATAGAAAGCGAATTAAAAATTACGAAAGTTATCTTAATCGTGAGTGGATGAGCGTAGAAAAAATGAAGCAATTTGAAGGTACATTACATTGTAAAAAAATTAATGAAAATGGCTTAATTACTGAAAGTAATCCACTTGAAACAAAAAAATATAAAGGTTCGACAATGTGAAGTTTTATTGTTTCTTTACCGCCTGAACTTTCTAGAAAAACTAATTTGAGCGACGAACAAACATTAAAGAAAGTTCATAAATACGTATATCAATCTATGTTACAAAGTAATCGTAGATATGGTTTTAATGAAAAAAACGTAAAAATGTATAGCGAGTTACATTTGAACAAAGCACATCATCATGTGCACTGTTTTGCCTTTCAACCAGAATCAATTACACCAGATCAATTTATAACCCGCAAACAATTGGCAAAAAATACTGCTGCTCGAGCACGTTATTACCTATCTGCTTTGATACCTGATTTTAAGCAAGATGACACAACTCTTACTGCAGTGCAAAAGACTTTTAAAGACGAAATGCGTAAATGTATACATGGTTTAGTCTTCGACACCAAAGATTATCGTAATCATAATCTTAGTCAGCAATTAAATAAAATTTCAGAATTAGCAAAAGAAGTAAAAAAAGATTTTCGGAAAAACGATATCGAGTTTCAGTGAGGACGGTTAATCAAACAACAGTATGATACAGTTGAAAAAACAGTTGGTTTTGATATTAATGAGTTTAAAAATAATATTGATGATCAAAAATTAGAACTTAAAAATGAAAAACAAGAAGTAATTAAAACAATTAATAAAAAACGTTTTACTGAAACTAATGTAAAAAGTATTTATAAGCAAAGACCAGATGCCACTTATATTTTAACAAAAGCGCAATGAGAGTGAAATGGGTTCAAACTAAAAGATAATGCTGAAGCAATTGTTATCAAAACACCAGTATATCAAGACGAACAGGCATATAAAGGTGTACAAAAGCTTGAATACAATAAAAAATTAAAAATAGAAGTTAATGCATTTGTCAATGCTTTGATTGATAACAAATTTAATGTAACCAATACAATCAAAAAATTTCATAAAAAATCGCCAATAGTAGTGGATTTAGTGGAACGTTACATTTCTACCGGTGGGAATTTCCTTAAATACTATTTAAAATCACATCGCAACAACAAAGCTTTAGTCAATAAAATTTTATTTCAACGCGAAATTATAAAATATGACAGTATTCAGGAATACGATGTTAAGGATGTTTTAAAAATAGAAAGAATTAAGATTAAAAAACCATTGTTGTTTTCTGAAAGACAAGAAGAACTAGTTCTAAGAATCAACGATTTATTAAGAGATATTTCTAAAAGTGATCAACATGAATTTGTTGATAAAGAAGATAGAACGATTTACAAAAATTTAAGTCAAAACTATAAAAACTGAAATAAAGAAGTCAATAAATATTATGACAGTATAAAGAATTCTCTTGATATGGGTTTCAAAACACAAAAAGATTTTAAGAAAGTCGTCAACGAGCAAAAGAAAATTAGATTGTTTGATATGCACACTAAATTAGCCAATACAGTTTTGAATGAGATTAGCAAATATGAAAAGGTGCGTAAACGCCACACCTGTCGTATGGTGAAAGCTACATTCAAAGCAACTATAGGAACTTTAATTAAAGAAACAATGAAAGTAAGCCAAATGATAGCTTCTCAAAGTATCAGAAGTTTTGGATCACTGCAAAATCCAAGTCAGTCTATGAGACTAAGTGCGGAAGATCAAATTATTTATGGTGAAGAATCAATAAGTGAATCTGATACAAAAATAAAACACAAGGAGAAATAAATATGAAAATAATAAATAAAACCAATGACAAAAGATTAGATAAAGTTTGTGACTCTATAAGTGACTTTTTAAATAAAAATGGGTTTGTATTAGAAAAAAAGGTGGAAACTTGTGAGTACTCTAAATCAAAGAAAGCAATTAGGAAATAAATATGAAACAGAAGACGTATAAAATGATTACTTCTTTGGCAGATTGAATGAGGAATCCGCGCCATAAAACAATAATAAAATGGACAGTATGTGCTTCAGGTGTTCCGTTTATCGTATTATTAGTTTTACTCGTGCTTTTTGGTAAAGATAATTGCATATTCACGATTGCTTTATGTTACGGTTTATTAACAGGATTGTTGATTCTATTTTTTCTCTGGTTGTCTGACTCTAGATATATGGAATCAAATGAACAGTTGAAAATAAGTATTGCGGAATTGTATAACGATGAAGATGGTTTAAAACTAGAAAAACACAATAAACTTTTACAAAAATACTTAAAAGAAAAACAACGTCGCATTGACAAAGGCATTTGGAAAGATTAAATATGAAAAAAGTAATAGTGAATAGGAATGGTTACATGAATTATTTGGATTTGGGTGAATTCAATGAAATGATTTTAGAATGACAAAGACTGGCTGATGTAGAAGAACCAAACAAAATCAGGATACTAGGAATAGTTGATGTTAAGGAGTAAATATGAAAAAAAGAATATTTCTTTATGTAGAAGAACATGATTACTGGTCCGAGTTTGATGAGAAAAATCAATGTTGAGGTGAAATTTCTCAACGTGAAATTAGTAAGGCAATCCGTAACAAAGAAGTAAATATGGATTATTTCGATGCTTCGTGACCGTGAAGGAAGAAGTAAATATGAAACATAAAATTTATACGGACAAAATATATAAAGCCACCAAACAAGCAATTGTTGATGGTGGCTTTATATATTTTGGCCGAATTTAACCTTCTAGAAGGCGTAACAGTGCAGCCGAGTACACAAAAACAAGTTGATGAGGCCTTATAGAGGTTCCAAATGAGCTTAAAACAGGCTGAAATCGTCCGAAACGACGGCATAAACTAAAAGTAATGGAAAAAATAATGTTAAATGCAGCACACGGAAATTGACAAACAGCAGTCACTATAATCGTATCTATAATTTTCATTGTTCTCATAGGATTTGGTGTTTTTTTAATTGTTAAGTGAAAATGATATAGACGATATGGGAAAACTTTGCTTTCTAGTCGTTATTGAAAACACGGACTCATAATTGGGATATTATCAATACCGCTTCTTCTTGGAATTGTGTTTTTACTATTAACGAACGAATGAATTACGTCATACGCTCAAACTATGTGAATTGTAGGTTGAGTACTTTTTGCTATTGGTTTATCTTCAATTATTGCTTTTAGCATTATTGTAATTATCTTATCTAATCGTAGGAAAAGAAAATCTATGGTTTTAACAACTAGCAATGTGATAAGCAATGTAATTCAATATGCAAAGAGTGATGCAAATAACGCTACAGAAAGCGATGAGCCGTATCTTGATAGAATTAAATCTTTAGAAACGGAAATGAAAGCTTTGAAAAGCGAACTAGAAATCCAACGGTCAAAAAACGAAAAGTAAAAGAGGGAATAATAATGGATAAGAATTGAATAAAACAAGTTAAAACAATGTCAGAGGAAGAGTGAAACAATTTTCGCAATACAAAGTGATTAAATGTTCGTAAACAAATTATGAAACACACATTGCCTCCGCCAAGTTGGTTTTTACCATCAAAGCAAAATTATGTTAATTTTTGTGAAGCCAAGACCACGCACGATAAGGCAACAGCATTAATTAACGCGAATGATAATTCAAGACAAAGCGACTTACACAAGTGATTTGAAATATTAGAGCGGCCAGAACAAGAAATTAGTAAACGTTTATTCGTTAGTTCTAATGAATCTCATGAGGATTGAGAAGAATATCGAAGATTCCAATGGAAAAAATGAAGTGGTAATGATAAATTTAGTGAGCCGCCAGCGAATTTTTTAAAGGACCAAAAAAAGTACGACGAGTGTTTGAAAGAAATTCGTTCACTAGAAGTTGATTTAAGCTTTGCAAAAGCTGATGTAACGCTTACAAGAATGCGACAACAAGATATCGAAGAGAAACTGAATGAATTAAAAAAAGCATGTTACTTTGATAGAAAAGAAGTTAAAGAAATTGATACGAGTGCTTCGCAGAAGTTACTAACTGAGCATTATGAAAAAATTAAAACTCAAAAAACTTTTGTGAATAAAAATCAAACCAATCAAGAGACTTCTGATGTTTCAATCAAACAAACAGAAAAACAAAAGCAATAATGAAAACTATTTTAACAAGTAATTGAAAACATAAAAAAATAATCTTCTGATTAGGTTTACAAGGCATAGGATTATTGTTTTTGATTGGTTGAATAGTGACATGAGTACTTGTGCCTAACAATCTTTGATTGGGATCAATATTTATTTTTTTATCATTAGGACAAATATGCTGAACTATTTATGAATTGATGGCTAAACATTTAGAAAACAAGAGAGAACCGAATCAACCTAAGTTTAGTTTTTTAACTAATGTAGGAAAATATAGTTATGCTGAATTAATTACAAATTGATTCATTGTATTGTGACCTATATTATTTTTAGCCATTTATATTCCGATTGTCGTATTATATGGCTCAAAATTACTAGATTTAGTTCACCGCAAAACTTTAGTATGGCCAATTCCGAGCTGAATTATGTATATTTTAACTTTTGTTTTGTTTCTATTGATGGCTATGTGAATTAGTAAATGAAAAAATATATCTAAACGTAATAAGAGTAAAAACTATAAAACCATTATTCAATGCCGAGAAGACAGGTACCGATGATTATCTTCTGGAACATATGATGGTACATTTGATGGTGTTAAAAAGAAAGGCCCAAAAGGATTCAAATAGTTATAAGTAACTATAAAAATATAGTGAAATATTATAGTAAGTTTTATAGTGAAAAATAGCTGTTGACTTTTTATGATATTTTGGTAATATATATATGTCAACCACCTGGTTGAAGGCATCTATGACTAGCGTAGATCTGTGGTGATGTGAATCCGAGTCCTACCGGGTTATCGACTATAATGCCCACTTGAATAATACGAACTGCTGACTTTTAGTAGTTCGTATTTTCTTTCTTTAATATAATTCTCGTATGTTTCAAAAACCTAATACAATCATCGCTTGTTTGCATTCAGATAATTTCGATTACATTTTACGACTCAATAAATTTCTTCAGTCTTCTAGTAGAAATCTTACAACTTTGGCTACTGAAAATAAAAAAATCTTTGCAAAAAGTAAACCTACCAGCATATATCGACCACTAATATGTTTTGATTACAATCCAAATAAACAAAAACAATTATGTTTTTCTATGACTGGCGATAAAGATTATCACAAGCGTGGCGATCCGAGGTTCTATTTTTTTAATTCTAATGATAAATTGAGAGTTGATAATCCGATTTGAATTCCAACTAAGTATTTGATAAAACTAGAAATCACAAAATTAAAGAATGCTTCTGTTGTCTTTGACATTAAAAACAAATATAGACATATTGAAGATCAATTTAATCAAGTTCTCGCAAATAAACATGAAATTTGAGATCAATATTTGGATATCAAATACTTAAGAAAAACTGATCGTATCACAAGAACTAATCACGAGCAAATGACCATAAGGGATAAACTTTGTGAAAAGTTTTGTAATTTAGAACTAGAGAAAATCAAACGACAAGAGCTATTGTTTGCTAAATCTAAACAAAACGAATCAGGTGGTTCTTCTGGCACTCCAATTGAAGAGGGAAAGAATAACAAATTTAAAGTCGATACCAGTGCATCAGATAAATTACTAGCTAAACACTGAAACAAAATTAATCAAACAAATTTGCAACAGAAAAATGCTGTAAGTCATAACGACGATTATTTGCAATCATCACATCAGCAAAGCCAAAAATTAAGTTAATAGTTATATATAACTATAAAAATATAGTAAATTTTATAGTGAAAAAATTACCATAAAATTAAAGTGAAAATTATTTATAATATGTATAGTGAAATTTTATAGGGAGAAATATTATGGAATTTACAAAAGAACAAAAAGAACTAGCAAAAAAATATGAGAAATTTACTAACAGACGATTAGAACCAGCTGAAAACGGTAAGGTTCAATATACCGAAAATCGATCAACTGGTAAACGTATAGTAAAACGTAACTGACAAGACATTGCGAACACAATTCGTTACTATAATGAAAAGAAATCTAAGCCTATTACTACCAATAGTAATAAAAATATAGTGAAAAAATCAAGTGAAAGTTATAGTGAAAAATTAAACATATCATCGTTTTTTCATGATCTGCATAAACTTAAAAAAGAGAAATTTATGAATGCAAGTTGTTCGATTAAGATTAGTGAATACAAAAAGTTACAAGATCTAGTTAAACAAAATAATACAACAATCAATAAGTTGTTGCAGAAATTTATCCGTGATTTGTTGAATAATAGTTATAAATAACTATAAAAATATAGTGAAATATTATAGTAAGTTTTATAGTGAAAAATAGCTGTTGACTTTTTATGATATTTTGGTAGTATATATATGTCAACCACCTGGTTAGACTGGTTAGGGGTAATAGCACCACACAAAACCCCATCTTAATAAAAGTAAGTTTTCTTTTGATAGTAACCTTACTTTTTAATTTATATAATTCGTGCATGTCATTACCATTCGTTCATAAAATTGATAAGTTTCGCATTTATGAAGTTAATGACGATTATGTAAAGTATTTACATAGTTTTGAAAACAAAGTTCATTTGATTGATTCAAAACGATACATAGTTTCTGTTAAATATTTTGGCGATATAAAAAATAAAGGAAACTTTATATATGTTATGCCACTAAGTTCAGATAAAAATCGATTGTACTTTAATTTAGATGAGCGTACTAACACAATTGAAAAATTGAAATCACCAGGTACAGTTAACCATCCTTCTAAATATTTGGGCGTTATTCAAATTGGCAGTCAGATACCGATTAAGCTGGGCAGTAATTTATTAAAAGAATATGCATTAGATCCTAACAAGTCTGCATATGGCCAATTATTACAATATGAGAAATATTGGGCAGATAAGTATAAAAAAGATATTTATGATAAATCCATTAACTGTTTAGAGAATAAAATTACATATAAAGAAAAAATGCATTGTTGTAATTTTAAAATACTTGAGCAAGCTGCTAATGTTTATGATGAAAATAATGAATTAGTAAAAGAACGCATTTCTGCTTATCCTAAAGTATTTTCTGAAGAAGAAAATAAAGAATTTTTTAATGCAATCCAACAAAATATTAAAAATAAACAAAATCAAAGTGGTGGTTCTTCAGGTACACCAATCGAAGAGGATAAGAATAACAAATTTAAGATCGATACCAGTGTCTCAGATAAATTATTGGCTGAACACTGAGACAAAATTAATCAAACAAATTCTCAGTATCAAAAAGTGATAAATTTTAACGACGAGCGAAATTATTCATCTAATCAGCAAAGTCAAAAAATTAAATAATTTTTCAAAATTTTAAATGTAAAAACTTTAGTTACTTTGTAAAAATCTGGATTTAATCTTTTGAGAATTTTTATTGTAAATTAGTTATGTGATTGAAATCACATAATTAAGGAAAAATATGATTACCGAAATTCCATTTGAGCAATTGTTAAATTTGGCTAAACAAAGACCTACTTTACATTACTTTTATAAGATTTGGAAGCGTAGGTATTGCTTCTCTGGCGAATATGATAATGACATGAAGGCAGCTAACATGATTATAGATTCGTACAAGAATGATAGTACTGCAAATTCTTATCGCGCTGCACTTGTTTGAGCATTTGATCAATTTTATGGTAACAAATTTAATCATAAACATATTAAACATCGTCCACACTACTCTAGTCATTTCACAACACGCCTAGAAGTCGAACAGATTGATTTAATTCGAAATAAATTTAATGCATGAATTAATTATGATCATGTGAATGTGCTGCCAAATAAACGTCTAACGTTAAAGTATTCACACAAAAGAATTTATCATTGTTTTGAAGCACTATTAAAGTCTGGCATGCGCGTCGGTGAGTTAGTAAATATTGATTTTCAAAATTGTCTAGTAAATCGCTTTATTAAATCTGAAATTCATAATGAAATTATGGTTGAAATAATTATTAATACCGAAAAGACGAAAAAGAAACGCGAAGTTTATATTCCGTTTAAAAGTTATCTCTTTCTAAAGAACGATACACGTAAGCTTAGTAGGCACCTAATTATTGATGGATTCATCGCTTTTAGAAGATGAGCAAATTTACCAATACGATTAACTGCACATGTCTGCCGCAGAACATTAGCTACAACAATGCATGAATCGGGTGTAGACATTCATACCATTGCAATGGTATTGGGCAATACGCCTGGAGTGGTAATGAATCATTACATAATTTCCAGTTGCCGCAACTATGATGCGGTTGAAATAGCATATGCGAGAATGAACAACTCAATGCTTAAGATCAATAACATGTTCGTTAACAACCAATGAATGCGCATAAAAAAGCTAAATTAGCAAATTTAAGAAAAAGTAGCAAAAAGAATTGCTCACGCCAAGTCACCAGACGCAAATAGAGCGCAATCCTGAAGTTTTTTCTTTTCGCTCAAGAAAAAGTTATTTGGAAAAAAGAAATGTCTCAAAAACGATTTATGTGAGTTTGGACAAAATGCAGATCTGCGATCTCCCTTGTCAATATAAGGCATAGATTGTGACAGGAAGTAATTAAAATTAATTACACAATCATGCCATCTGCTAATCGCAGAGGCTGAAACTTTCTTTACCCCTATAATCCCCAAAAACACCATGAAAATCAGCCGTTTTTAACGGTGCGGTAGACGAAACATACTTAGACGTAACTCTAAGCTAAATTTCGTTCCTACTCGCCTGTAACATTGTCTTACAAGCACTATGCAGCTATAGGTTTATTGGTTACATTTTGTCGTCTAGTAATTAGTCTGAATTCCCTCTGTATTCAAATGCTAAACGTTTTTAATTTAACCTACATATCGCGTCGGCATTTAATCCTATCTGTTTACGGTTCTTTTAGCCCCATACTTCGGCCTTTCGCTTGCTGAAGGCGTACAACCTACTCCATTTCGCCGTTAGTAGTTATTAACTACCCAGTGCACATTGTCATTGTGCAGAATCAACCTTTTCGTGGAAAAGTGTGTCTGGACGTTTCGCCACCTGCAAGACAGATCACATTTTATCTACTCCACAATTTTTAAAGATGGTTGCACAAATAAGTTCTTGACAAAATCAAACATTTTTGTATACTACTAATGCTTCGGTTTGTTCAAAAATCAATTACAATAATCAAAAATGGTGAGGTGTAAATCTCACTTTTTTTGTGCAGTTTAGCAAGTCTTCCTGTTAAGTTTGCTAAATCATCATCTTGCTAGTTAATTCTTCGGTTTGTTCAAAAATCAAAGAGTATCCTAGCTCCTATGATTTTTCGACACCGTTTATTTCCACCAAACATAAAAAACACTCATTATCTTAATGAGTGTTTTTATTTGGCGCGCCCAGTAGGAGTTGAACCCGCAACCTTCTGGTCCGTAGCCAGACGCTCTATCCAATTGAGCTATGGGCGCAATAATGGAGGTGCGGATCAGATTCGAACTGATGAATACGAAGGTTGCAGCTTCGGACCTTACCTCTTGGCTACCGCACCGTGAGTAGAAATTATATTAGTTATGTTTGCATTTACTAATTAATAAAAGTAATTTGTGAAGAAGTTTAATTGCAAATGCAGACCCAGTAATAAAAAACGGACACATTCGCATGTATCAGTTTTGATTAGTGCATTTGTTTGTATTAGATTAATTGTATACGGTAGTTATTCAATTACTTTCATTATCAAATGGAGAAATAGCTCTAAATGATTGCAATGCATCAGCCTGGGAAGTAGAATCCAAAATGTGAAATGTCCCCTCTTCCGAACAGCCATTAAAAACATTTGTGCCAAAGGTAGTTGCATTCAAAGGCACTTTTGGAAAAAAGATATTTTTTAAATTACTACAATTGTAAAATGCCTTAAAGTTGAATTGAAATTCAGGCCGAACATCTTGACCAAAGAGACTCTCTGGTAGCTTAATTTCCATCAAACTTCTACAGTCTTGGAAGGCATTAGAGCCGATCATTGCTAAACTAGAATATGATAAATCAATTGATTTCAGTCCAGAGCTCATAAAGGCACTATCGTTTAGCTCTACTACATTAATATCGGGAGGCAAATTAATTTCAGTCAAATTACTACATAAATAAAATGGCGCACCAAGGAACTTAACATTTATTTTACCCTTATTAGAAGCACTAAAATTAACTTGGTTAATGTTTAGACATCCGTCAAAAGCTTCATCATTAATTTCTAAATCAAGAGTAGAATTATTAGTATTCGCAAATTCAATTTGTTTTATTTGTTTATTATCATTAGATAATTGTGTACATTCATAGAACGCTTGTGCAACTACGGAAGTAATGTTCTCAAATCGAATTCCATTTGGTTTTACACTCAAACTATTAATATAATCGTCAAATTTTTTATTTGTTTGAATATTTCATTGTGATATACGTGTTAAATTACCGTTTTCATCAATCGCTAGATTACAAGCGTCTCTTAATTTTTTGTTCTTTTGTAATTCTGAATGGCTTATTGTTAGCGTTAGTCCTAAAGCAGGAGGCTCTGGTGAACGGCTACAACTCGCTACCGTAATAGCCGTGCCGATGCCTAAAACACTAAGTGTGCCCATGCCTGCTAGTGCTTTCATTAATTTTATTCTTTTCATTTTTTTCTCCTTATAAAATATTCACAAAAAATATAACAGCGAAAACAACCGCGTTATTTTCGTGTATGTTAGTTGTACTAAACTATGAAATTATTATATCAGAAAAATTTATTTCTGTTCTGCTACCATTTGTTTTAAAGTAGCTCGTCGTTGCATTGCTTCTTTAGCGCTTGCTTCAAATAATATCTTAGCATGTTCTGGCAGTTTTTTCATTAAAGAAACATAACGGTTTTCGCCATCCAAAAATTCTTGGTATGGTTTGCTTGGTTCTGGTGAATCAATAATTAATGGCGCTTTTTCATTACGAGGATCGTAACGATACAATGTTCAATATCCTGTATCAACAGCCTTCTTTTGAATTGCTTGAGCATTAGATAAATTGATACCATGGTTAATACATGGTGCATAAGCAATAACAATTGAAGGACCATTATAAGATTCTGCTTCAATTAGAGCTTTAATTAATTGTGCTTGATTTGCTCCCATTGCCACTTGAGCAACATATACATGTTTATAGCTCATCGCGATTAAACCTAAATCTTTTTTGCGCGTAACTTTACCATTAGCAGCAAATTTAGCAATGGAGCCAGCTGGTGTGGCTTTTGATGCCTGTCCGCCAGTATTGGAATACACTTCTGTATCTAATACTAGGATATTCACATTTTCATTTTGGGCAATAACATGATCTAATCCACCGTATCCAATATCATAAGCTCAACCATCGCCACCAATAATTCATTGTGATTTCTTTGGTAATTGATCTGCGGTTTGAATTGCTTTTTGAATATCTGGTGTTGTTGTGGCTTTATTCAATAAATCTATTACCGCCTTAGATTTAGCTTTTGACTCTGGTTGATCTTTTACAGCAATCAATTCATTAATAGCTGTTGCTAATTCACCACCTTTATCATTAGCAATTTTACTAATACGTTCAAAAGCTTCATCGCGTTGGTAATCAGTTGCCAATCGCATACCAAACCCAAATTCAGCATTATCTTCAAATAATGAATTTGCTCAAGAAGGACCACAACCATCAACATCTGTAGTATAAGGGTTACTAGGTGCACTACCACCATAAATGGATGAACAACCTGTAGCATTAGCCACTAACATGGAATCGCCAAATAATCTTGATACTAGCGTAACATATGGCGTTTCGCCACAACCAGCACAAGCACCTGAAAATTCAAAATAAGGTTTTTTAAACTGTACACCAAGTACGGTGCTTTCTGAGAATTTAGTCTGTTTAACTGGTGTTGCGCTATTAACAAATTCTCAGTTCTTTTCTTGTTCCATTACAACGGAACGAAGTGGTGTCATTTGTAATGTTTTTTGTTCACCTTCTTTAGTAATTTTATTTACAGGACAAGTTCTAGCACATGAATCACAACCAGTACAATCAAGCGGAGAAACTTGTACAACAAATTTAGCATTAGCTGCAACTGCTACTTTACTTTTAAGATTACTAGGTGCTTTTGACATATCTTGATCTGAAATTAAGAAACTACGAATTGCAGCATGTGGGCAAACTAAAGAACACTGGCCACATTGTGCACATTTTTCTGGATTTCAAATTGGTATGTTTAAACCAATCCCCCGCTTCTCATATTGAGTTGTGCCGTTAGGCACAGAACCATCAGCAGCGAATTCAGAAACTTTCATGGAATCGCCATGACGAGAATTAATTTTATTAACTCATTTTTTAAAATATTCACTCATTTTATGGGATTGAGTAAATGATTCAGTTTTAGTACTAATAATTTTTTGTACATCAACTTCTCGTAAATCATTAGTGGCAGCATCAATAGCTTTTAAATTAGCGGTTAGAATTTTTTCACCTTTTTTACCATAAGCTTTGGTAGCGAATTTTTTCATCTCTTCCTCAGCTTTTGCATAAGGAATAATGCCACTAATCTTAAAGAAACATGCTTGCATGATGACATTGATACGATTACCTAGCCCAACATTTTTAGCAACATCAAAAGCTGGAATAACAAACATTTTTGCATTTGTTTCTTTCAAATGTTGTTTAAAGGCTTCAGGCAAGTCTCGCGCTAATTGGTCATCAGTCAGGGATGTATTTAACAATACACAGCCACCTTGCTTAATGCCTTCAAGAACATCATATTGATTAATGAAGGCATAATTGTGAATAGCAATAAAATCAGCATATTTTACAAGGTAAGGTGTATAAAATTGCTTATCACTTACTCTTAAATGTGAAGTAGTAAGTGATCCAGATTTTTTGGAATCGTATTCAAAGTAACCTTGAACATATTTTGGTGTTAATTCACCAATGATTTTAATGCTTGATTTATTGGCGCTAACTGTGCCGTCGCTACCTAACCCATAAAATTTCATTTCATAATATTCAGTATCTAATTTCTTGAATTTAGTTGGTAATGGTAATGATAGATTAGTTACATCATCAACAATACCGACAGTGAAATGATTTTTAGGATTAGAGCTTTGCATGTTTTCATAGACACTAGCTACTTCAATTGGTGTAAATTCTTTACAAGCTAATCCATAACGACCAGCGTAACATTTAATGTCGCTACGATTGTTTTCAGCTAAGGCTGCTACTATATCTAGATATAAAGGTTCACCTAAAGAACCATGTTCTTTGGTTCGATCTAAAACAGATAAGCGTTTCACAGTTGTTGGTAATGAGGCAATAAAATGTTTAGCGCTGAAAGGACGATAGAGGCGAACTTTTAAAACGCCTGTTTTACTACCGTGTTTGTTCAGATATATCATGGTTTCTTCAGCTGTATCGCATCCCGAACCCATTAATACAATCACATCAGTGGCATCAGCGGCACCAACATATTGGAATGGTTTATAATATCGCCCAGTTTTTTTACCAAATTCATTCATAACTGATTCAACAATATCATAAGCCTCATCATAATATCTATTAGAAGCTTCGGTAGCTTGGAAAAAGATATCAGAATTTTGAGCAGTACCAGTTTGTTTTGGATGTAATGGGTTGTGAGCGTGTTTTTTAAATTCCTCAATTTCCTTGTTCGGTAACATACTAAGCATTAATTCATCGTCAAGCATTTCTACTTTAGAAATTTCATGTGATGTTCTAAATCCATCAAAGAAATGTAAAATAGGTAAATGTGCTTTATATGTTGCGACATGCGAAATAAAAGCCATATCCATTACTTCTTGGGAATTATTAGAAGCAAGCATCATAAAACCGGTCTGACGTGCAGCCATTACATCAGAGTGATCGCCAAAGATGCTTAAAGCATGGCTGGCAATTGTACGCGCTGAAACATGGAATACCGTTGGTAATTTTTCACCAGCAATCTTGTACATGTTGGGAATCATTAATAATAATCCCTGACTTGCAGTATATGTTGTAGTCAAAGCACCAGCTGCAAGACTACCATGCACCGCACCAGCTGCGCCGCCTTCAGATTGTAATTCAGCAAATTTTACAATTCTACCAAAAATATTTTTCTTATTACTTGCAGCTAATTCATCACCATATTCTGCCATTGGTGATGATGGTGTAATAGGATAAATCGCCGCTATTTCACTCATCATATAACCAACATATCCAGCTGCTGTGTTGCCGTCCATTGCTATTATTTTTTTACTCATTTTAATTCCTTATATATTTATTAATTAATTCTTAATGAAGCAATTATATTACTTTGTGTAAAACCATAACAACATAATCGATAATGCAAAGCGAATTGCTCTGTATAATAATTCTTTCAACGCTATCGAGGATTACAACTCATACGCTGAAGTTTGTGTCGGTGGTCAATTTTATGACCCCAACCATCCTTACGAACCGTTAACATCGCATCCACTCCCACCTTATGGGAATTATCCTAATAGCGATCCCGAAATAGGCGGTTGGATAACAGTTGTTTATTTTTTGTTTGAGTATCATCATCTTTGGATGGTATATATTCATTATTAGAATCTTCAATTGGTGTGCCTGAAGAACCGCCTGACTCGTTTTGCTTAGATTTAGTAAATAGTGATTCTTGTTGTCTGATTTTTTCTAATTCTAAATTACAAAACTTTTCACTTAGTTGATCACGAATTATCATTTGTTCATAAGCTTTTATCGTCAAAGGTTGATTTATTCTGCAATATTTGATGTCTAAATATTGGTCTCAAATTTTATCTTTGTTTTTAATAGT
>JAIRKU010000017.1 GCA_031259945.1 Mycoplasmataceae bacterium | reverse complement strand
AAATTCTAACGGTATGTACCGTGTATTAATTCCTAAGAAAACTAAAATTAGAGATTTAACTGATAAAGAAATTCAAGACATTGAAGACTGACATAACGATTATCCGAGAAAACAATTTGAATTTAAAACGGCTAGAGAAATATATAATGCTCACGTGTAGAAATTCTCACAAGAGTCTGAAGAACAGGTGCGAACTTTCTAATTACAAATTGCTAACTATTAAATTGTTAGACTATCTGACCATTAACGATAGTGTATTTAGCTTTGCTGAAAACATTATGATGATTAAAGGGTGTAGATTTACCTTTAGATTTAAATTCATTATTATTAATGGCTCATTTTGTATTTAAATCCATTATGGTGATATTAGCAGTATTATTCAAAATAATCTGATGACTCTTTATTTTGAATATCTTACAAGGATTTAAAGACATAAGGTTTATCATTCTAGAAAAACTAATAGCTTTAGTTTTTACAAAATGAGTATAAATTAAACTAAAGGCAGTTTCTAACCCCACGATACCATTTAAGCTTTTTTCATAAGTAGTATTTTTTTCTTTATCGGCATGCGGAGCATGATCAGTTACAATCATATCAATCGTTCCATCAGCTAAAGCTTTTTTTAGTACTTGTTGGTCTTTAGGGTTAGCAAGTGGAGGATTCATTTTATATGTGCCTTGATTGATAACATTATTTTTATTTAGTAATAAATGATGTGGCGTTACTTCACAACTAACATTTACTTTTTGAGCTTTGGCTTTTTTAATTAAGTTTATGCTTTCGTGTGTGGAAACATGACAAATATGAAGTTGACATTTGGTTTTTGACGCTAACTTTAAATTACGTTCAACTTCTTTAGATTCTTTAGCATTACTATTTTTTTGACTTATGTCTTCACAATGCGCCACTATTACTTTGTTTACTTTTTTACATTGTTGCATTGCTTTAAACATCAAATCAGAAGAAGCTATACCTACCCCATCATCACTAAAGGCAAAACAATGTTTTGCTAAAGAGGGGATATTAACTAATGCTTGTCCTTTTTCTTGTTTAGTGATGGAAGCATAAGGCAAAATGTTAACGATTGCCTTTTGTTTAATTAATTTTTTCAAATTATTTAAAGTTGATAAGTTATCAATTATGGGCTTTGTGTTTGGCATGCAACAAATTGTGGTATATCCCCCAGCTGCTGCGGACATAGTTCCTGTTTTAATTGTTTCCTTATATTCGTATCCAGGCTCACGCAAGTGCACATGCACATCCACTAGTCCTGGAAGGACATGTAAGCCATTAGCATCAATAATTTTTGCCTTTTCATCATTAATTCTTTTAGCTAATCTTGTTATTTTAGTATTAACAATTAAAATGTCTTGCTTGACAAATTTATTTTGGAATCAAACATATCCATTTTTAATTAATATTCGATTCATTTATTTCTTAACTGCTCTTTCAATTATTGCCATACGGACAAAAACTCCGTTTTTTATTTGTTTAAAAATACGTGATTTATGACATTCAACTATATCATCATCTATCTCAACATTACGATTCACTGGAGCTGGATGAATAATAATAGCCTTATTTTTCATTTTACTTAAACGTTCTTTATTTAACCCGTATTTTTTACGATAGGCAACAATTGATAAAGACATTTTTTGTTGTAATCTTTCAGTTTGAATTCTTAACATATTGACTACATCGGCTTGTAACAATCCTTTATCAAAATCAACGTATTGATATTTTGAATCCTGAAACTCTTTAGGAGCAGATAATAATACTTTAATACCCAAGCGTTTCATTGTTTGTATATTAGAGTGTGCCACACGTGAATGTAAAATGTCGCCAACAATCAAAACAGTTACCCCTTTAAACTTATGAAATTCTTGTCGGATAGTTAATAAATCAAGCAATGTTTGCGAGGGATGGTCAAGCGTACCATCGCCTGCATTTATAAGAGGAATGTTAATATTTTCTAATTCTTTATATCATTGATTTTTGTCGCTACGTATGACAATAGCATCTACTCCGAATTCAACAAAAGTTTTAACGGTATCATAAAACGTTTCGCCTTTAACTAAAGATGATGCCGCTGGTGAAAAATCTAATATTTTACAATTCAACTTATGCTCGGCTGTAATGAAACTATAGTGCGTACGAGTAGATGATTCGAAAAATAAATTAGCTATTATCTTATTTGATAAATTAGATGTTAACCCATTAGCATATGCTTCTGCACGCTTTAAAATATCTTGAATTTCTTCTACGCTTATATTGCTTAACTTTAACAAACTGTTGCTCATGTTCTTATATCCTAGTAATATCCACCGGCACTAAATCTTTTTCGCTCTTTCCGTTTTTGATAGCGTGATACAATGCTTTTGCTGTATCTAAAGATGTAAAGCAAGGTACACGATGTTCAATGGCAAGTCGACGGATCTTAAATCCATCACTATTAGAATTCTTAATTAGCGTGGTAGGCGTATTAATTACCATATGAATTTTGTTAGATTTAATTAAAGTAGGAATACTATTATCTCCTTCCCAAATCTTTTGTACAATATGTGTGCTTACGCTATTGTCTTTAAGGAATTTACCAGTGCCAGGTGTAGCATAAATATTAAAGCCAAGATCAACATAACGATTAACGATTGGTAATAATTCTTGATAATCTTTTTGACGCACGGTTACAAGCATATTACCTGTCTGTGGTATATTTATTCCGCCAGCAATAAATGCTTTTAATAAGGCATCACTAAATAATTTATCAATCCCTAAAACTTCTCCAGTAGATTTCATTTCTGGTCCTAGTGAAATCTCGCTATCTTTTATTTTTTCAAATGAGAATACAGGTAGTTTAACAGCAACGTGGGCAGCTTTTCGATACAAACCAGTACCATAACTCATATTTTTTAATTTTGCGCCAAATATCACATTTGTAGCGATGTTGATTATTGGTAAATCTGTTACCTTACTAATATAAGGTATGGTTCTTGATGATCGCGGATTAACTTCAATAATGTATACGCGATCAGAAGAAATAATAAATTGAATATTTAATAAACCAATGACGCCTAGCTCTAATGCAATCTTTTTGGTGTATTGACAAATTTTTTCAATATGTTCTTCGTAAATCGTATGAGTGGGGTAAACAGAAATACTATCACCTGAGTGTATGCCTGCGCGCTCTAAGTGTTCCATAATGCCAGGAATCAAAACATCTTGACCGTCACAAATAGCGTCCACTTCGCATTCACGTCCCATGATATATTTATCAATTAAGATAGGATGTTTTTGGTGAACACGATTAATGTTATTGACATATTCTGTAATCGCTTTATCATCACTTGCAATTGCCATCCCTTGCCCCCCTAAAACATAAGATGGTCTCACCAAAACAGGATAACCTAATTGATGAGCAACTTTAATAGCTTCAGTTACGGTATATATAGTGCCTCCGGACGGTTGAAGAATATTACACCTTCCTAAGGCTTCGCTAAACTCTTTACGGTCTTCAGCACGATTCATATTTTTTTCACTTGTACCATAAATTTTCACGCCCATAGTGCGCAAGTGTTTAGTAAGCTTAATGGCGGTTTGACCACCAAATTGAACAATAGCACCATCTGGTTTTTCTAGATCAACAATATTTTGAATGTCTTCTTTAGTAAGCGGTTCAAAATATAATTTATCAGCAATATCAAAATCAGTGCTAACAGTTTCCGGATTGGAATTAACAATGATTGCTTCATAACCTTTTTGTTTTAAAGCTCAAACACAATGAACGCTACAATAGTCGAATTCTATTCCTTGACCTATTCTAATGGGCCCAGATCCAATTACCAATATTTTTTTAGATTTATGTTTTTTGACATCAATTTCATTGCCATAATCATAACTTGAATAATAATAAGCGCTACTTGCCTCAAATTCACCAGCGCAGGTGTCAACTGTCTTATATTGGGCAATGATGTTATTTGCAATTCGTTTCTCTCTAATTCAACTTGATTTTTTATTAGTTAGTTTAGCAATGGAATCATCAGTGAAACCATAAGCTTTGGCTTGCCTTAATAGATCAATAGTTAATTGTTTAACCATTAGCATTTTTTCCATATCAATAATTTTTTTGATTTTGAATATAAAAAATGTATCAATTTTTGTAATTTGGTTAATTGGTTGAATACTAACGCCACGGCGTAAAGCCTCAGCTACCACTCATAGGCGTTCATTATTAATATTTGGTAGTTCATTAACGATTTGTTTTTTAGACAATTTACTTAGTTTGAATAGTTTTAATCCATCAATATTGCTTTCTTCTAAAGAACGGATCGCTTTCATTAATGCCATTTCAAATGAACTGCCGATCGCCATTACTTCCCCAGTTGCCTTCATTTGCGTACCCAATGTACGTGAAGCGGTTAAAAATTTAGCGAATGGTCATTTAGGGATTTTGACTACAACATAATCCAACACAGGTTCAAAGCAGGCAAAAGTTTTATTGGTAACTGTATTAACAATTTCGTCTAAGTTATATCCGATGGCAATTTTAGTCGCCACTCTAGCAATCGGATAACCAGTTGCTTTAGAAGCAAGGGCTGATGAACGACTAACTCTTGGGTTAACTTCAATAACAGCATATTCAAAAGAATTTGGGTTCAAAGCATATTGCACATTACATCCGCCTTCAATTTTTAGTTCACTAATAATTTTTAAAGCAGCTGTACGTAACATTTGTAATTCACGGTCAGCTAAAGTTTGACATGGGGCAATAACAATACTGTCACCTGTATGAATTCCTACAGGATCAATGTTTTCCATATTACAAACCGTCACAACATTACCTTTAACATCACGAATGACTTCAAATTCAATTTCTTTTCAACCAGAAACACAACGTTCTACTAATATTTGATGCACTCGTGATGTTCTTAAACCAGTTTCAGCAATTTGTCTTAATTCTTTCTCGTTATTGGCAATGCCGCCCCCATTGCCGCCTAATGTGTAGGCTGGTCTAATTACAACGGGATAGTTTATTTTTTTAGCAAACTTAATGGCGTCAACCACGCGATGTACTACTTTTGAAGGAATACAAGGCTCGTTTATTTCTTCCATTGTATCTTTAAAAGCTTGGCGATCTTCGGCTTTTTTAATACCTTCAGCTGGAGTTCCAAGTAACTTGACGTGATGTTTTTTTAAAAAACCTATTTCATGAAGTTCCATCGCTAAATTTAAGGCAGTCTGTCCACCAAGATTAGCTAAAATACTATCTGGTTTTTCTTTTTGAATAATTTTTTGTAACGAAGAAATGGTTAACGGTTCTATGTAAATACGGTCCGCCATATTTTTATCGGTCATGATAGTAGCGGGATTAGAATTAACTAAAACTACTTCAATGCCTTCTTTTTTAAGTTCGCTACAAGCTTGGGTGCCGGCATAATCAAATTCAGCAGCTTGACCAATAACAATTGGCCCAGAGCCGATTACCAATATTTTTTTAATGGATGGATTTCTAGGCATGTTTACATCCTTTAATAGTATTTATAAAATCATCAAATAAATATGCTGTATCTTCTGGCCCAGCACAAGCTTCAGGGTGAAATTGAACAGTAACAATTTTTTTATTTTTATATTTTAATCCTTCAATAGTTTGATCATTCACATTACGATAAGTAACAGCGGCGATTTTAGGATCTAGAGTATGTTCATCAATATAGTATCCATGGTTTTGTGAAGTGATGAACACTCGGTCTCGTTCACTATTTTTTACAGGATGGTTTGGCCCGCGATGTCCATACTTTAATTTTTTAGTGTCGGCACCAACGGCTAATGCTAACAACTGGTGACCCAAACATATACCTAATATCGGAACATTAGTGTCGTATAAAGTTTTAATGGTTTCTATAGCTATTTTATTATCTTTAGGGTCACCAGGACCATTAGATAATAAAATACCATCTGGTTCGACAGATAGTATTTTATGAACTGGTGTTGTGGCTGGGAACAATGTAACAGTAGTGTCTCTTTTCAATAACGAGCGCACAATGTTACCTTTAACTCCAAAATCTAATAAGGCAATATGATATTTTCCTTTACCTAAAATTGTTATTTTTTTACTTGTAACTAAAGAAACAGAATTTTTGGATTGATGACTTTTAATCTCATTAATAATTTTTTTAACATTGGATATATTAGATGTTAGCTTCCCACGCATAACACCAACATCCCTTAAAACTTTGGTTAAGACTCTTGTGTTTATACCTTTTAAACCAGGAATGTGGTGTTTAATTAGAAATTCGTTTAAATTAGTTTCGTGACGAAAATTGGAAGAATAATCCGCTAATTCATGCACAATAACACCAGCAACTCAAACTTTGGTTGATTCAGCATCTTCTTGTATAACGCCATAGTTACCAATTAGCGGATATGTAAAGACAATCCCTTGACCAACATAGGAAGGATCGGTTAGTGTTTCTATATATCCAGACATGGATGTATTAAAAACAACTTCAAAGATTGCATCTCGTTTATAACCGATTCTTTCTCCTGAAAAAATCAAGCCGTTTTCCAATACTAGGTGTCCGACCACATGCCCTCCATTTATTTAATCTAATTAATGATACATTAAAATAAATGTTTTTTAAATGAATCTAGAGAAACGAAAACGAAAACGAAAACGGATGCATTACGCATCCGTTTTAGTAAGGAATTTTGTTAATTATGCATATAGCTGAGCTGGTCAAGCAGCTTCAGTGAATCCAGTTCATGAATTTCTAAAATCCAAGAGCGCATTGTATTGAGCATCGAAACTATAAATAAAAAAAACTCCATTTTGCGCACATTGATAGAAGGCGTAATCGCCGATGGAAATATTGGACAATTGTGTTGATTGTCTTGGAAAATAAATGTTTGCTAATAATGCACAATCGCGGAAGGCATCGGCACTGATGGAGGGATCATCATCATCAGAAGTTTTTTGAAAAATTGCTGATGGTAGACGAAGTTCTGTAAGACTCTCACATTTATAGAAGGCTTTAGTGCCGATGAAGTTAGTAGAAGCTGTAGATAAATCAATACTAGTTAAAGTCAGACAGTCTTCGAAGACAGAAGCGTCGATGTAGTCGATGGTGGTATTAGAAGAAATTTTAACATTTTCCAAATGCTCACATTGATAGAAGGCGTAATCGGCGATGCGGGAGACAGTTAGTGTATTCGTAGAACTAGCGCTAAGAAATTCTATATTTTGAATATTCTTACATCCGGAGAAGGCGGAAGAATCGATGAAAAGGGTAATAGAACCCTTAGTGTCAGTGTTTATAAATCTAAGTGTAGAAATTGGATGATCTGTTGAAGTTAATTGTCTACAACAATAGAAGGTCTCACAGCAGATTTGCGCGACATTTTCAAACACAAGTGTATCTGGGGAACCGCCAGGATAATTATTGATATAACTGTCAAAACTATGATTATAAGTATCATCCCAAAAAGAGTTACCCTTCATTGCTAGAACGCCATTGATATCAATAGTGAAAGGAACAGCTGCAGCTAATGCTGAGTCGGAGACTAACGAATCATAACTCAATGTTAAAACCACTTCATCCCTTGGACCAATGTGTAATTTTCAATCATAATCCACTTCTGGATAACCATCATATTTAGCTGCAATACGTATTCATTGAACTGTATTTGCATTATCAGGGTTTTTCATCATATCTGCAACAAAGGTAATTTCGCATGCCGTGTTATTACCTGTTACAGCTAAAGTAACACTTGGTCCCGCAGAATCAATATCTACTCAATTAGTAGGAGAAACGCTAATGCCTTCCCCAGTTGTATAACCATATTCTGCAGTTAGTTTAACTGAATCTGATGAGGCAGCATCAAAAGAAAGCGGTAATGCTGTACCATCTTCATTAAAGACTGAAAAAACATCTTTAACGCTACCGTCATAATAAAAAGGAACTGAACGGTTATATTCACCCTCCATCTCTTCAGCAAAATAAATACCTAATTTCTTTTCTTTTGTTGGCGTTGATGAATTAAAAATAGCATATCCCGCTCCTATACCACCGCCAATACCGACAGCTAGTGCGCATGCTACTAGTGCTATTTTAACTTTATTACGTCTTTTTCATATGCGATGTTGTTTAGACGTTAGCACATTATTATGCGCATTGGAAAATTCACCATCTTCCCTACGAAATTTTAGCGACTCCGTTTGATTTTTAGTTTTCATTTTTTTCTCCTTTGTGAAAATAATCAACTAGACAATAAAAAAAGCAAGAACTAGCAAATGCTAAATTCTTGCTTTTTAAGAAAAGCTAAAGCGTCAAGAGCAACTAGGTTGCTCTCTCTCTCTCTCTCTCTCTCTCTCTCGTGTTGATCATGTTTAAATTAATGTAATACTTATACAATAAAAAATATGTTTTAAAACTTAAAAAAATTTCCACTATTTAGAAAATAGCTTGGTGTATTAATCGTGTTTAAATTATTATTTAAAATCCCGTAGAGATTTATAATCACAAGTATGAAAAAAATGACTACTAATCAAATACGTCAATCATGATT
>JAIRKU010000015.1 GCA_031259945.1 Mycoplasmataceae bacterium | reverse complement strand
ATTTTAGTTCATTGTTTCTTTTTAAAATCACATGTTTGTATTTTTTCATCAACACTGCCAGCAATATTTTGAAATTTTATTTCAATAACATAAAAAACATTATCTTTTAAGACAAAAATGCTATCATCTGGTAAAAGTTTTTTAGAAATTATTTGTTTCCAATTGACTTGAAATATTTTTAAAAAATTATAAATGGCATGCTGTCTAAAGATATTAGCTACTTCTTTATTTGCATATTTGACTTTAAAAGCTTTTCAATTTCCACTCCCCGATATTTCTTTTCACTCCGTTACTTTGTATTTATTTAATCCATTCAAAAAAAACAGCTAATGATGTTTTCCCTTCATAAACTATACCAGCTTGTGTGTTAGCTCCGCCCTTACCGTGTCTGATCATCATTAACCTCCAATTTACGGAAAATTAACTTATCTGGTAGCACATTGTGGCAAAAATAACAGCTAGCAAAACTATTACCAATTTGTGGCTTATTAAAATGGCCACTAGCATAGTAAGCTATTCTACCATCAAACACTAGCAACTCTAACCCCTTAACAAAATATTTAAAACGAGCTTTACCTTGTAATGCTGGTAAAGGCATTAACGACATAAAAGGTTTATTTAATTCATAGCATTTAGCTATGACTTTATCCTTTATGGTGTTATGGGGGATTAGAAATTATGCAATCATAGTCGCGCTTGTGTGTGTGTGTGTGTGTGTGTGGATTAGTTTTAACGAAGTCGCAACCAGTGTCTTTATGTGTAAAGATTACCTTGTTCCCATGTGATTTAAGTATTTTTACAAATTGCTTAAGTTTAGAGATGTTAAGATAAAGTCATCGAACTGAGGTTATGTTCAAGATTTGTAGTATTTTGATATTCATAATGTTTAAATTAACATGTTCATTTTATTCGACATGAGAGGTACTTTGTTCCTACATTGGGTAGAATTAGATACATCGCATACATTATTATGTTATAAACATATTTACAAAAGGATGATTTGTTTAAAAACAACAAACATAATATAAAATGAAATCAAATAAAAATAAAAAAATTAAGACTATATCAACAATTGGGATTGTCGGCGGAGCCATAGTATTACCATTTATTACTAACGATACATTGGCTTCTTCAATTGATAGAAATAATTCAGAAAAATTAATAAATAAGGATTTTGCTAAAAAAGAAAAATTAAATTTATCTAAGGAGAATGCAGCGTCTAATGAAAAATTAGATGTGTCAATTATTTTTTCTAGTTGCATTCCTCCTATTATGGATACTGACTTCCCTACACGAGACGATATTATTAAAGAAATTATTAATTGTAATCCAGAAATGGTTAATTTATTTTGAGATCAATTGGATGTTACGTACAATGGGGATGGGACTTCCCACATTTCTGCTTTAATTGATGCGCAAAATTATTTTGGCGAATGTAATATATGTTTATCAACTAAAATTATTGCCACACCAACTGATGCAAAATTAATTAATGTTGGAGACAGCGTTGTTATTTCTGCTAAATTATCCGGCCTCTGGAAAACAGCTTACTCATGGCATTATATGATTGATAGTAAAATTTTACATTATTTGAATATAGTAGAAAATCATAATTCAGAAACTATAGTATTTACTCTTAAAAAATCATTGGATGGGGAATCGTATAATTTTGATATCGGATTAACTATTTTAGGAATTGCGAATAGTAATGTTATAAATATCAAGATTGATGGTGACCAAAATATTTCATATTTTATATTTAATGGTTCAACTATAGTTGGTTTGACTAATGCGGGGCAACAACAAAGAAATTTAATTATTCCTGATACAATCTATGGAATAGAAATTAATTCAATAGCTGCTCGTGCTTTTGAGTACAACACGAATCTTCAGAATATTTCATTACCTAAATTTTTAAATATTGTCGGGAATTTAGCTTTCCACGGCTGTAAAAATTTAGAAGAAATTACAATAAACAATCAAAACACTTTTTTTGATACAAATTCAATTGATACTAAAACAAAAACTACTTTAAAAATTTCCGACTCGGCTCTTGGATGAATTGCCAGTGGTTTAACAAGGTTAAATATAAACAATCAAAGCATCCCAAAATTTCAGTATTCATACAAAAATGGTTTAATAAATTCATGAGCGAATTTGGATAATACTTCAAGCAAACCCATAATTTGTAATGCTTCATTTGATGTTGCTGAAAGTATTTCTTCAGAAACAGATTTAAAAGCATATTGCACGACACAAATAATTATTTCTGCTACTATACCGTCTTCTTCTTTGCAACAAAGCATTGATAATCATTTGGTTGGTGTATTTACTGATACCACAAAATCAATTCCGTGATTTAAAAAATATTCATCAGGTGATCAAACACAATATTGGGGAGCAGGACAAGCAACTCGAACAGATTATGAATTTTATGGATATAAAGTATATGGCTACAAAAATATTGGTATTAGAGGTGATAATTCTATATGTAATTTTTTATCACAAGCTAACACGGAATATTTTGATTATGGAAAACCAGCATGAACAGATACAGATTCAAATGGACGAGATTTTTGTAAAATATATTTCAATTCTGTTTATGCAAATCAAGCCGGTGAGCCTATCTCGAATTACGTTACCGGCTCAACGTGGTGACACACACAGGAAATAGACGTCAACGGAAATACCTCTTGAGACGGTTACGAACATATTTCTGGTAATCCTCGTATTTCTGATGGTCAATCGGATATATTTAATTGATAATTATGTACAACATTAAAGTCTTAGTTTTTGATACAATTAAAAATTTTTTTACCAAACCATCTTCGTTAGTGATATCTATCACTTTTTTGTTTTTAACCATATTTTCTATTATTTTATTACCTAAAATAATTTTGGGATTACCCTATTCTACTAATCCTTCGACTGATTCATATATTTTAAATTCATTTGGATACATAATAACTATTTTTGTAATGTTTGTTTGTCTTTTGTCACATACCACTTTTGATATGAATGAAGTCACTTTTATTTTTACATCCCCTGTGTCAAGAAACAAATTTATATGGACTAAAATATTAACTCAAACTTTTATTTTGTTAATCTTTGCCGCAATAGCAATTAGTTGCTGATTTATTTTGGATACCGCTTTTTTTCCAAGTAAAACCATTCCAGGACCTGGCTATCCAACGCCGCCTCAAACAATTTTTGAAAAAGGGATGACAAAAACAGCGGTAATTGTTCCATTTTTGTTGTCTGTGCCAGCTTGTACTCTAACAATCGCTATGCTTAAGTGGTTTAAGAAAGAATGAATAGTTTTGTCGCTTCTACCAGTAGCTACATTGCTCTTAATCACTCCTTACATATTAACTATTCAATTAGTTTTACATATGGGCGATGAAATTGCGCCATATGCTATAACGGATACTTTAATTGTTCCTTCTGTATTTTTTGGTGTTGTGTCTGTTATTAGCATTTCTGGTACATTACTAATTTCTAAATATATTAAGGTGAGAGTTTAATTATGAAATTAGATACGTTAAATGTTAAAGGCTTAACACTCATAATTGGAAAACAAATATTACTAAATAATGTAACTTTTTCTATTCCTAAAAATTCTATCGTTGGATTTGTCGGGCCTAACGGTGCAGGCAAAACAACATTAATAAAATGTATTTGTAAACTATACCCTAAATACGAGGGAAATATTTTTGTTTTTGGAAAGTTGAATGAAAGCAAAGAGTTTATTAAAATTGGTTATGTCCCAGAAAAAGAAAATTTTCCCAAAAAGAAAGTTATAGATTTTTTAACATTCTTGTCAAAAATTAGATCTGTACCAAAGGATGCATTCATTAGCAATTTATCCAAATATACTCAATTATTTGATTGTGAAAATTTATTAAAACGAAATTTAAATACATTATCTTCTGGTCAAAAGAAAAAAATAATGATCATTCAAGCTTTAATCCATAATCCAGAATTACTAATTATGGATGAACCAACTGAAAATATGGACCCTGATTCTAGAATTATTTTTTATCAAATTATTAAAGAATTACATAAACAAGGTAAAACTATTTTTATTTCATCACATCAATTAGATGAAATTAAAAAATATATAACATATTTAATTATTTTGAGAAACGGCCAAATCTTATTCAATAAAGAAACAAAAACAAAAACAGATTTATTTAAATTGTACAAAAGTATTGTAAAAGTTTCTACTCAATAATTTTTATTGAACCATCAGGGAATATAATTTCTTTACTATTTTTTACATTGTTGTTATTTTCTATGCATGAAACAGTTTTCCACGTTTTGTTCATTGATGATGTTTTTCTTCCACTAACAATTATCATTTTTTTGAATATTGAACATTTTTGCGGATAAACTAAATCATTCGTGTGAAAATACCCATTAGAATCAAATGGAACAAAAATTTTATTTTGTTCATAATATCCAAGCATCATTGCAGAACTTTTAATAATTAGTTCTCCATCATTTAAGATTTTAAATTTTACATCGTTTTTAACAGGGACCCCTACAGATATATTATTTTTTAACATGTTTTTATGGTTAGCAATCAAAAGCACTCCTGTTTCCGTGGTGCCGTATCCGTTATGAATTCTGATATTTTTATTCAAGAAGAACTTTGTATATTTACTATCTAAAAGTAACCCACCAACAGCCAAAATTTTTAAATTACAATTTGGAAGTTTTTCTATTACATTCTTCAATGTTTGTAATAATGGCGAAACGCAAAAAAGCATATCAGGATTATATTTTTTGTATATGGAGAAAAACAATTGATAATCTTTCAATATATTTTCTGATTCTAAATAAATTTTTCTACCAATAGACATAGGCCAAATAATTCCAAATTGTAAAAGAACAGATCTTTTGATTGGTAGAAAACAAAATGAAGTTTTTATTTTTTTATAATATGATGTTATTTCTTTACTGAAAAGAAAATGTTTGGAATCTATTAAATAAAACAAATACGATTGAGACAATAGTATGTTCTTTGATTGTCCGGTAGAACCGGATGATTCTGCAATTAAACATGGGAAATTACGTTTAGCATCATAAATTTCAATTCATTCGTTAGTTGATTTAATATGATTATCAATGGAAAAATGATTAATTTGTGGGAAGTGCTTAATAAATATTCCTACAGTTTCATCATCATAAATAAAACATTTCATATTAAATGAAAGAATAAAATTTTTTTTATTGTTGAATCATTTTGGATCCACAGGCACAGCAACCGCACCGAATGAAATAATTCCAAATAGGAAAACCAAATAATTATAAGAATTTGTTGGAACAGAGAGACCTACAAAATTTCCAGGTAAAACATTTTTTGTTTTTAATTTTCAACGTACATAATTTATATCTAACAAAAACTGACTATATGTATAGTTAATTCCTCTACAAACTAAAAATATCTCGTCTTTAAACAACGATAGATGTTCAGCTCAATCTTTAAAATTTTTAATCCTATTTCTAATTAAATGTTTATGCATAAATTTACACGATTATATATTTATTCTGAAACATTTTAGTGGTAGTTAAGAAGGATAGTACCAAGACAAAACATTGATGGAGCTGCCATTAGTACAAAAATTAAAATCTAAAATAGATTTTTAAATGAAAGATATCAAATAATTTAATTGTCGTAAAATATTAAAGCATGACAGGGATTATCATCGGTTTAGATTTATGAACTGTACTAACAGTAATTGTAGTTATTTTAGTAGCACCATATATCAAAAAGGTTACCAATAACATTTTCTTTTGGATAGTCTTAGGGATAGCTTTATTAACATATTTAATGATTGGGCGTTTTTACAATGATATGTCAGCTTTTGCTCAAAATGGTAATGATAGCGGTATTGGGACATCTCGTGGATTATTATTAGATATTTGTCCATTTTGTGCCTTCGCTATTTGTGTTAGTATCATTACTGACCCTACTCGTAAACTTGCCAAAATTATCGCCCCCTTTGCATTATTTGGTGGTTTGATAACTATTCTTGGTGGGATTGGCGATGAGTTGGCGCTAAATGATGGTTCTATCGCTCATTATATTTTTTGGGGCGACACTTGAAATCCTATGTATTTTATGATGCATTATATTAATGTTTTAATAGGCATTTTGGTATTAGTTAGTGTACCCAAAATGCGTTTAGCTGATTGAATATACTGTAATCTATTTGCTGGATGTTATTATTCTTACGTTTCGATTTGTATGCTTACTTTCAATGTTACTGATCATGTTAGTGGATTAAATTTAAACGATTGGAGTAGTGGCGGAGAGTATGACGGTGTTGCCAGTATATTTAATTCAACCCCAGCCGTTGCTTGTGCACTTGGTTTTATAATTTCTTATACAGTAATTAGTGGTTTTATTTTTGGACAAAATCGTTTACAGCTATTAAAACGTTATCATTGGTATGATGTGTGAAATAAATCAAAGTGATACATAGGTTGATACCAATTACGACCAAAAATAATTAAAGAACCAAAGTGAAGGTTATGATAATTAATCAGATTTGTAATTTTTATATAAATCCATAAAATTTGTACCGATACCAACATCCAAAGATAATTCAATAATTCCATCATTATTAAATTTATTGTTATCTATCATCAATTCACGTTTACTACAAATCATCCCGTTTGACTCATAACCTCTTAGGGTATTAGATTTAATTTCCAAACCATTAGGCATCATGGCGCCAACTTGGGCTACTACCACATTAATATCTTTTTTAACATTTGGTGCACCGCAAACGATTGATAAAATTTCATTACCAATATCTACTTCACAATGATGCAGGTGAGTATTTGGCATTAATTCACATTTAATTACTTTTCCTACTTTAAATGGCATTTCTTTTTCATAAGTAGTTAAGTCTATGCTTAGCTTATCCAAAATAAGTTGTTTTAGATTTCTATCTAAATACAAATAACCTTCAGGAATATTTAAATATTTGGAGCATGAGAAAATATTTAAAAAAGTTAATTTATTATTTGAATCTAGTCCGTAAGCAAAATCGTCATTGGTGATATGATTCACTGTAATTTTATCATTAAAATTAATGAGCAATGTGTCTCTAAGAGTTGTTTTGTTATAAAAGATTGCAAGCATGAAACGATTATATATACGAACTATATTAAATCAATAACAAAACATTTTGATATTTCTATATAATTGTCCAACTTTAAAAAGAAAGTGGTGAATTACTAAGTGCCTAAAATTATTGTTAAAGACGGTGAACTAAACGAAGCGTTAAAACGTTTTTCACGAATTACCGCTGAAACGCGTCGAGTTGCCAAAAGACACGAATATTATTTACGTCCAGGATTACGCGCTAAAGAAAAATCTAAAGAAGCTCGTAAATTTCAAAAGAAGTTTCGTTAATAATTAAAACCCTTAATTTCAATTAAGGGTTTTTAGTCGCCAGTTCAAATTTAACATCTTTAATTAAGCCATTAAATTCTGTTAGAAATACTTCTTTGACACCTTGATCAAAAGTAATACTAAATGAACTACAACCTACACATGCTCCAGAAATAGCTAAGGTTAATATTTTATTTTGAAAACTAACAAAAGTTAAATCACCACCATCGTTGTTAATAAAAACTCTTAATGATTCAACCGTATCATGAATTTGAGTTAATAATTCTTTTTTAGTTAATTTTTTATTTTTTGATTTAGATTTATTACTTGCCATAGATAAGACATTGAATTTAGATAACCTAAAAAGGATTATATAATTGGTATCTGAAAATGATGAATGTTAAAGATATTATTAAATGTAAAGTAGTTCGAATCGAACCAACATTTGTAATTTTATCATTTAATAATCTACGGGGTATTTGTCATATTTCAGAAATTAGTGATTATCGCATTAATGATATTCATAATTTTTTTGAAGTTAATAAGACTTATGATTTTTTATTAATTGAAGCTAACCCAACGGCCAATAAATATAGATTTTCATATAAACGCATTTGACCTAAATTATTAAAATATCATTATGAAATTATTCCCACTCCTACAGATTTCAAAAATTTATATGAAGTTACTATGGCAGCTTTAAAAAATAGTTTGCACCCTTAGCGCAATTGAATAGAGCATCTGACTTCGGATCAGAAGGTTAGGGGTTTGACTCCCTTAGGGTGCGCCAAATAAAACCACCATTGTGTGGTTTTTATTTTTGAAATATAATCCAGAGCGATATTTAGGTAAATATCATATGACAACCAAAACTATTGAAGAAAGATCTACACACGATAATCAACATAAATTTTTGGATGCCCCAAAAATCACAATTATAGTTTTAACTTTAATATTTTTAATGGTGTTTTGTTTCCATCCAAGATTTTATAACAAAAAGCATAAACAATTATGTTAAGTATATTTTTGTCAGTCAAATTATGTCTCAATAAAAAATAGTCTTTTAATTGATCACTTGTGATGTCTGATAAACTTAAAGAATCATTAACGACATCATAATTGTTATCATTATCTGCTCATTGCTTTACTTCATCTTGATTATTAAATATAAGATGGGTTTGTCATCGCTGCAACTCGTCAAAGTTGTAGCAAGTGTTATTTCAGTTATTCCTAGTATTCCAATACTACTGATAGTTTTTATTAAATTTGTTCTTTTCATTATTTATTCCTTAATGTGTCTTAAATGTAAATAGCAAAAAAACAAGACATCTACAAAGTGTAATGTCTTGTTTTCTAGAAAAGAAATTAAATTAGTGCTTAATACACTATTTTATTTAACCCCCCCACTTAGTTGCGTGGGAAGATTATATAAACTTTACGAAATATTTATAAAGGTTGAATAAACCTATGGTTGGAATGAAAATTAGTTAGGAAAGAAAGTAGATAGCAATCCAATAATAATACCACCAGTGACGACTAATCCTAAACCAATTAAAGTGCAAATGAGCTCACGTTTTGGTTTATGCTCCTTTAATATAAATAACCCGCCCAATGTAGCGATAATAATATTTGTTTGACTTAAACTAGTTCCTGTGGCTACGCCATTGTGAGCTTTGGATAATAAAATGGATAAAGCTGCAGAAGAAAAGACTAACCCATCAATCATGTTAAAATAGGATTTGGATTGTATGAAGGGAGAATTACGGTTGGCTCGGTATAAAGATATTTTATTTTTACCAAAACAGGGGCTAAATCATTGATAAAAAGCAAATAAAATGGCTAATAGTACCATCCCTATGGCTTGCGGAAAAAATTGTGTAAATCCATAAACCGTAGAATCTTGAAGGGCTTCTGGTATTTGATAATTTAATCCAAAATCACTCAAGTGTTGTGGCAATTCACCTAAAGCAAAATATGCTAAGTAACCTACTGTACCAATGGCAAAAATCAAAATAATGTACACTAAATTAATTCTTGGTCTTTTAACTTTTTCAGATACAAATCCTGGTTCAGGTGTTTTTTGCTTATATGCAATAGCTATAACTCCCACAATAATTAAGATAATGGCAGCAAAGCCTGTTATCATAATTTGCCATGGGTAAGTACTACTACGCCAATCACCATAACAAGTTACACTAAATATATTGATTAAAATAAGTTGCAAACCCGTGGATAGAGGCATGGCTTTAGCAACTCCTAATATTTTAAAAGCAGTATATTGTAAAATTTGCCCCACACATCAGCCTATACCACTTGCAAAACTAGTTCAAAAAATAACGGAATCGTAATGGTAACCACCACCAAATGATACCATCGTAAGAAATACAAATAAACTAATCCAAAAAGTGCCAAAAGTGGTGCCCATAATTTGATTCACTGGACGCCCACCAATTTTAGTAATTACAATTGGTTGCATACCCCACGCAACTGCAGGGATTAATCCGACTAATATTCACATACTTATTTAATTTAAGTCATGAACATTATATATAATAAAAAATCAATGAAAAAAAACAATTTTAAATATGAATACATTGAATATAAAAATTTTCGACGATGTTTAAAAATTTCTACATCTAATTACACCGTTATCCTTGCTACACAATTTGGACCTCGAATTCTTTTTTTTGGACCCAACGATAAATTCAATATGTTGTTTGAAGATACCAAAGATGTATTTACTATGTCAACCAAAGAACACCAGAAAAAATTTCACAATAAAATTTGGCATTGTTATGGCGGTCATCGATTGTGAGTTAGTCCTGAAAGTATATTGACATATGCACCCGATAATAAGCCACTGAATGTTCAGATTCGAAGTAATAAAATAATGATAAAAGCGCCCACTTTACCATTAATCAATTTAAAGATATGTTGGGTCCTTAATGTTGAACAACATAAATTAAACATTAAACATAGCATTCAAAACTTAGCTAAACAATCAATAACATTAGCACCATGATCGCTCACACAAATGGCACCCAATGGCATAGCCATCTTTAAATTCAATGATAATCAAACAGGATTTTTGCCTAACCGGCGTTTGATCGTATGACCATATACACATCTTCAAGATGCACGTTTATTTTTGGGTAATAAATATTTATCATTAAAAATGGACCCTACTAAAAAACAAGCATTAAAATTAGGGATGGATTATCACATCGGTAAGGCTTCATATATTTTGAATAACTATCAATTTACTATCCAATTTAAACATAACATGAAAGGCGACTACCCCGACTATGGTTGCTCATTAGAAGCATACACTAATAATCATTTTTTGGAAATTGAGACTTTAGGAACATTGATTAATTTACAGTCACAAGCAAGTGTGCGTCATAAGGAAACATGAACAATAAGAAAAATAAAATTCACTTTATTAAACACTGATGAAAAAATAAATAAACTATTCTAAAAAAATACTTCACAATTTTGTTAGTTAGTCGCAAATTTTAAATTCAAGTGAAATACATTACGCTTGTAATAAGGTAATTTATTTTATTTATGTATAATCTTTTCTCGCACAACAGCGAAATAGTATTAGTTGTCTAATAACTAGTAGCAAAGTGTTAGTAGTAAGTTAGGCTGATTTAACCGGACCTATTAATACTAGATTAAGAAACTAAGAACTATTTAATACTTTTGTGTCTAAATTAATTAGGAGAAAAATAATATACAATGAGATATACAGGTAGTGTAAATCGTAAATCACGTCGATTAGGGTTTTCAATTTTAGAGAATAATAAAGAATTCTTAAAAGGTAGAAAAAGAACATATGCTCCCGGCCAACACGGTCAAGCAAACAGAAAATTGAGCGGCTATGGCGAACAACTAGCTGAGAAACAAAAAGTAGCTTACTTATATGGCGTAACTGATCGACAGTTACGTCGATTATTTACTGTTGCTAAAAAAATGAAAGGCTCTAATGCTCTAAACCTATTAATCGTTTTAGAGTCGCGTCTCGATAATTTAGTTTATCGTATGGGGTTTGCCCCAACTAGACGTAGTGCACGTCAATTAGTAAATCACGGACATGTATTGGTGAACGGTAAAAAGAACGATATTCCAAGTACCATTATTCAACCTAAATCAATTATTTCTATCAAGGAAAAATCTCGTAAATTACCATTGATTGCTCGTGAAGAGAAAATCGGTACTTTAGCTTTTGTTAAAGTTGATAACACAACTGCATCAGGAGAATATTTACGATATCCTGAACGCCCTGAATTAAATCAAGAAATTAATGAAACTTATGTTGTTGAATGATATAACCGATTAGTTAAATAAATTCAGTTGCTTTTAAAAGACTTTAATATTTTTTTTATTTATTTTAATAATGTACTTACAAGAAAAATAAGTATTAAAAATATTGAGATTAGGCGTATTAAACTTTTTTTAATACACAACTATATGTATTATGATTGTGTAATGTAAATATCTAAAATAAGGAATAGCAAATTATGAATAAAAAAAGTTTAACCGGTGTACAAACCTTTGATTTTAGTTGGGTCATGAAATATTTAGGCATTACTAATGAAAAGATAATTAATCAATATAAACAATGAAACCGCGAGCAATTAATGGAAAACTACAAAGATAATAAAAATGTTGTTGAAGAATTTCCGTTTCAAATTTTTACTAATAAACATTTTAAAGGTTCGCATGCTGGGCATTATCTTCCTTTATCAAACATTATTGAAATCAAGGAAGAAATTGACGAACAACATCCAACGTATTGGCAAAAAACGTTAATAGCTCATGAATTTGCTCATGCTTTAATTGGCAACCAAAAAATTATAGGTAGACGTAATGGTCATGGCGTTTTGTACTACCATTGCTTAATTAGAGATGTAATATGGTATGCCGATAATTTATCGTTATCCGAAAAGTTTAGCGCCATAATTCATGAATTTTCATACAGTTGTAGTTTAGGTCAATATCGAGGCACTAATCGGATTTTCCGTTCTCAAAGTACAAGAATATCGTTAGGATTAGATTATTTTACAATTAATAGTTTATTTGAAGATACGCGCAGTGATATTAATAATTTAGGTAAATGATTGTGAGAGCAAATTAGTCAATATACTGACGATACAATAAAACGTGAAGAGAAGCTTGATTTACCTTTGTCTGGTTTGATTGCGTTAGTTCAAAAAAATCTTAATGGTAAAGAAATTGTAATTAATGACGAGGAACAATTAAAAATGTTTCGTAGATAACCATTGTATTAATTATTTATGTTAAAATTGATACACAATGCAACTTTTGGTTAACCCTGCAAGTTATTCTAATGCTCTGGAATTGATTGATCTTAATGTTCACCAAATATTTATTGGTGATAGTCAATTCAGCGTTCGTAATAATTGCTGTCTTAAACTTAAAGAAATTAAATCATTATGTGATTTGAAAAAAGAAACGAAAATATTAATACTAATTAATCGTTTCTTTTTTGATCACGAACTTGAGCAATTAGAAAACTACATACTTGAAATTTCAAAATTAAAGATTGACGGCATTATTTTTAGTGATTTTGCCGTCAATCAAATTTGTTATGAACACAAAATTAAAATTCCTTTAATTTATTGTTCTGAAACACTAGTTACCAATCATGAACAATTCCCATTTTATTTTGATAACAATATTCAAGAGGTTAGTTTAGCTAGAGAATTAAATCGTAATGAGATAAAAGAAATATGCAAGCATAAAAATCAAATGAAATTACAAATGCAAGCGGATGGGCATGTATATGTAATGCATTCGCGTTGAGGATTAATAAGTAATTTTCAAAATGCTCAAAACATTAAAACGAGTTTATTAAATACAAAGTTAAGTGTGCGAGAAGTTACGCGCAAAGAACCAATGTTGATTTATGAAGATAAGAACGGTACTCACATACTAACTGGTTATTGCCTGCGCTTAATAAAGCATATCCGAGAATTAAGCGATTATGGTATCGACACAATCCGCATTGATAGTTTCTTACATGATGCTAATTGAACACTTCAAACTACAAAAATGTATTTGCATGCTTTGAAACAACTTACAGATTTTACAGATAACGATATTCCCAATGTGCAATTATCTAAAAATGAATGCTCGTGTGGGTTTTATTTAATGAATAGAGAAGACTTAATCTATTTAAATCAAACTGACATTAAAGGTGAATATGAATAGTAAGGTAGAGTTACTAGCACCCGCAGGCGATGTAAATCGTGGGAAGATCGCACTTAATTTTGGTGCGGACGCTATTTACTTTGGTGGCAAACAATATTCTTTACGTGCACGCGCGTCTAACTTTGATTTTTCGCAATTGCATGAAATGATTACCTACACACATCAGCACAATAAAAAAATTTATTTAGTAACTAATATTATTTGTCATGAAAATTTACTTAATGGATTTGATCGATTTATTCAAGAAGTTAATAAAACACCACCAGACGCTTTTTTATGTGCTGACCCTGCCATTATTCGAAAAATTCAAAAATTCGTTCCTAATGCCGTTATCCATGTTTCTACACAACAATCCATAACTAATTCAAAAGCTGCTTTGTTTTGAGCGAGGAATGGAGCGAAACGAATCGTGACTGCTAGAGAAGTATCGCTACATGAAATTGAAATGATGATTAAGAACGTACATGATGCGATAGAAATTGAAATGTTTGTACATGGAGCCGTTTGTATTTCTTACAGTGGTCAGTGCATGCTAAGTGCTAATATGTGTTTAAGAGATGCTAATCGTGGTGGCTGTGCACAATCGTGTCGTTGGGTAAGTGAGTTACTAAAAGACAATACGAGTTTATCTAAAACATTTAGTATGTCCGCTAAAGACATGTGCCTAATTAAATATTTAGATAGTATAGTAAAAGCAAAGGTTTCGTCATTAAAGATAGAAGGCCGGATGAAATCTGAGCATTACATTGCCACAGTGACAAATGCCTATCGTAAAGTTCTTGATCATGGCTACAATCAAGAATATATAGATGATGTACTAAAAGCAGCTAATCGCGAAGTTTCTGTTGGTTGATTCAATGGACAACCAACCAAAGATGAAATGTTGTATCACGAAGTGCCTAAAACAGTAAGTCAACTATTTGCTATGATTATTGATAAAAAAATAAATGATACAACTTACAAAGTAACTTCTAAAAATTATTTTGCGTTAACCAATACTTTTCAAGTCTTAGCTAAAAATTTACCACATGCAGAAATAATTAATTTAAAGTCTGTGAAAACTTTAGATGGTTTATCAATTCATATTGTAAATACACCAATGAGTAAACTAGTCATTGAATTAGATAAACCTTTGGATTTGCAACCAATGGATATGTTAAGAATTTTTAATTAATTATTTCCTAAGCTTGTTAAAAATAGTGTTTGCTAATTTTGCACTGTTTTTACTTTTGTTATTCTTAGCAAAATGTTTTACCAATCACGCAATATCTTGATCGCTTACTTTTTTAATTTGTTTAAAATCTGTGAACTTTACTGGTAATTTTAACAGTTTGATAAATGTCTTTAACTTTATGAAAAATGCTGACAATGTATTAACACCAAATACATTTTGAGCAACTTCTAGTGAACGATCTCTAAACAATTTACTATGTTTACACATAACATCTAGATAAACTGGTGTGATTAATGCTAAACCTGCTCCATGCTCTACATCTCATAATCCACTAACTGCGTGTTCTAGACGATGGGTAGTTCAATCTCCGCCGGTTGTATTAAAACTTGCTAAACCGTTTAATGACCATGAAGAGGTTCATAATAAATTACTATGCGCATCGTAATCATTATTATTCTTAACGAATTTTAATGCTGATTTATAGCATTCTCGCATGTTTGCTAGAATGTATTCTTTGGTTCAATCAAAAGTCATTATAGGATCATAGAATTGTTCTAGTAAGTGACTGAAGATATCAAAGATTCCACAAGACATTTGTCAAAAAGAAAGTGTCATTGTATATTTTGGGTCTTCAAAGCACACTATTGGAGTAGCGCTTGGCGTGGACGCTGATTGTTTATAGTGAGTTTTACTATTAGTAATAACGCTACCAGCATTATTTTCGCTTCCAGTAGCAGCTAAAGTAGTTATAGAAAATAATGGGATACTTGGTTTAGTAACTTTGGAATTATCAAGAATGTATTCTCATGCACTCTTATATTGTGGGTTGTTCGCTAATATTCCTATAATTTTAGAAGCATCAATTACACTGCCTCCACCAGCCGCAATAATTAAATTTACTTTATTTTTACGACATTTAAGTGCAGCTTGCTCAATTCCAATATCTCGTGGGTTAGGTTCGATTCCACCATGTTCAATAACTTGAACTTTAGCTTTTTTGGCAGCTGCTAAGATTTCGTTATATAAGTTGTTCCGCTTAATTGAACCACCACCATATGTCAATAAAACTTTTTTAATGTGATGATGTTTTAGCTCGTTTGCTAAATGATGATTGACTACATCTTTACCAAAATAATAAGTAGGAATAATTTTTAATTTAGTTGTCATAAAATACCTCTAAAACGATTATAAATTTATTTTCATTCCAGTTATTAAAAGTTTTTTTCATAACATTTCCCTGAACTTTTAGACATAATGGCAACATTTCATTAAATCATATTAAAAAGGAATTTTAATCTATTCAACAATATAATTGGTGGCATTAAGGTAAATAATATGAGCAACGAAACAAAACCAAAAATAACAGTCGGCTTTGATATAGGAACTACAAGTGTAGGTTGAAGTGTGTTAGACGAAGCGCGTAAAATTCTAAATTATAAAAATCGTTTGTGATACGGTGTAAGACTTTTTGATGATGCAAGTGATGAAAGGGATGGGAAAAGTAAGAATTTATCTCGCAGAGAAAAGCGCCATCTTCGCCGCATAATTAGAAGAAAAAATTTACGAAATATTGATTTCGTAAGATTGCTTATCAAACATAAATGATTTACTAAAAATGATTTGGATGATAAGAGAATTTTTAGTATTTTAGAATTAAATAAAATTCCGCCTTTAAATTTAAAAGTTAAGGGGCTCTCGGGCGAAAAGTTGACACGCAACGAAATTATTGTATGTCTTTACAATTATTTACAACATCGTGGTTTTTTCTATGATATCAACAATGATGACAATTTAAATGAAATTGAAAATAATGAAAAAATTTCTTTGGAAAATGATACGCAGCTCAAACTTAAGGAAAAGTATCCGAGTCAAATACAAAAAGAAGATATGGACATAAATGGTTATTACATTGGTTCGTCACGAAATGAGTTATTTTCTAATAAAGAATGAACAAAAGAAATTGAATTTTTTCTTGAAAAGCAAAACATAGATAAACTGTTTATCGACGACTATTTATCTTTATTTCACAGAATACGCGATTGATCAAAAGGCCCTGGTATTTCAACACCTATTTCTCCTTTTGGTTTGTCCAAAGATGAATTGGAAAATGGTATAAATCTTTGAGACAAAACAATTGGTAAATGTGGCATATATCCCAACGAAAAGCGTAGTTTTAAAAAAACCGGTTCAGCTGAATTGTTTAATTTATTAAACGATTTGAATAATTTAAGAATATTTTCAAATGAAAATTGAAGGATGACTAGAAATGATAAAAGACAATTGTTATCAAAGTTTATCTATGAAAATAAGAAACCAACTTTACCATTAATTGTGAAAACACTTAAAATGTCAAAAAATGATTTGACAGGTTTTAGAATCAATTTCACTAATAAAAAACCAGTTTTTGAAGAAATTGCCAATATACGATCAATGTATAAGCTTTTAAAAGATAATCTCCCCAACCCTTTTGTGCCATGATCTCAACCAGCTCAATTGAACATTATTAATGACATTGTGTCGGCAAAATCAAAAGAAAAGAAAATGGATAATTTGTACAATAAGTTAAAAGAAATATTGCCGGATATTTCAAATGATGAAATACTAAGTGATATATGCAAAAACATTACTAGTTCGAATAATACGCACGCTTTTTCTTTGAAAGCACTCAACGAATTCATTATAGATCTTTATGAAAATGAAAATGGGCAAAACCAACAAAATTTAAGAATAAGAAAAGAGTCAAGTGTTGTAACAAGCGATCGTAAATATTTAAACCCAAAATTATTGTCTGAAGAGATATTATCTCCTACTGCAAAACGTTCATTGTGGCAGGCGATCAAAGTATTGAACAAACTGATTTATTTTTTATCAAAAGAATTTGAAATAAATATGATTGCAGTTGAAATGACGAGAGATAAAAATTCTGCGGAAGAGAAGAAGAGAATTAGACAATTTCAAGAACTCAATAATAGGCGAAATGAACGAATTATTGATTTGATTAAAAATTTAAGTGAAGATCAAAGAAAAAAAGTGGCACATAAATTGTGGCTTGCATATTCTCAAGATTGAAAAGATTTGTACGATGGTAAGGAAATTGATAGAAATGATGTAATACGTAATCCACAAAACTGGCGCATTGATCACATTATTCCATATTCTATTTCTTTCATGGACAATAAAAATAATAAAGTACTAACTAAAACGGAAACTAATAAAAATAAAGGAAATCTCACACCATATCAATGATTCAAAAATACTAATTCATTAGACAAGTACAATAAGCTAAAAAATGAACTATGAATAAGATTAAAAGAAAATAATGATGAGGATATTGGAATCTCTACCGAAAAATATAAATGATTAACATTTGAAAAGGACCCCAATGATGAATTACTGGGTTTTATTGGTAGAAATATCGCTGATACAAGTTATACTATTACAACATTTTTTCACATACTTCAAAAACGTTTTAAAAATAAATGCAAGGTTGTTGCATTAAATGGTAGGGTCGTTGACTATTGTAGAAAAAAATTATTTAAAATAAACAAGGATCGTAATTTTCACATTCACCACGCCATTGATGCAACGATTCTCGCATACATAACCAGTGAAGAAAAATTAACCCGTGCATTACGTTGAATTCTAACACATTCAAATGAATTAAATCATAAATATTCAGAAAAATTTATTGACCAAAAAACAGGAGAAATAGTATTTGATATAGATAAAGAACATCAAAATGTGCACAAAATATATCCGAAAGATTTTTTTGATAATAACCCACCCACATTTAGTCGAATGTTATATAAGAAGAATAATATCCAATTTTTTGATGAAACATTGTACAGTGCCAAAATGAAGGATGGCAAATGGCATGTGATTGAAAAATTGGATTTATTGGCAGCAAATTGAAAAAAAGAATTGGATCCATATTTAGGAAAAGAAGGGAAGTGCAGAGAAAAACTATGAGTTTATCACAAAGACAAAGAGCTGTATACTAAACTGTCAATTATTTTTACTAGTAATGTTGATGATAAGAAAAATCCTTTTCTTGAATATATCCCTAATAGCCAAAAAATAATCAAGGATAAAAAGACAAAAATTAATATTAAAATAGGAAATCGAAAAAATTCTTTGAATCTTCGGTTTCTAAAATGCTGGGGGAAAGAAATAAAAGAAAATGATATTTTCAAACAAAAAAAATTAAAACTCAGCACTAATAAACTTCCATTCTTTAAATCATTTAAATGTTTTGGAGCTAAATACGAAATTGTTAACGGCGTCCCCAATCTTTTGCCAATTAATATAAAAAATTCTAATATTTTAAATTCTAATTTAAGTAAAAATATAATGATCTGACGTGGAACAGTATTAAAAGAAAAAGAATGTAATCAGCAACTTTATTATGTCGTTGGAATTAGGACTGTAACAAATGATTTAGAAATTAAACCGATTAGCCATATTCTACAACGATCAAAAAATGCAATCAATATCAAACACTTATACATAAAAGCAAAAGACATACAAAGTAAATATATATATAGTAATAGTGTAGAGTAACCAGCGAGTTTTCTACATTCACCCTTAAAGAATTCTATCACGTCTTTAAGGGTTTTTATTTTAACTACCACTTCGCTAAAACAATTACATTATAGGAATGAATAAAATAAATGAATAAATTTCTTTTAATTGACGAATTTTGACAATGAAACCCAGTTAGTTTAATCGACGCAAGAGAATGAGCTATTGCTAGATTTGGTTATAAATGATTATTACCAGATCAAGAAGTAGAAGTGTATAGGGCTTTTATGGCATATAAACGTGAACAACGTGTTTTTCTTTATTTAGGCAAGAAAGGTTATTTGACTCGTAAAACCACTCCATACGAGGATATTCGTAACAAAGTTGATTTAGTGGCTCATAGAGACGGTACTATGTTTTTCGTTCAAGTTAAATCCCCTATAGATTTTATGTCGCCTAAAGAATTAAGTGAATTTTCTATTTATTGTCACAATAAGAAAGCTAAAGGATTATTGGCAGTAGTCAATAAGAATAGTATTTCAATTAGAAGGATAAGATAACCCCATATGTGTGCTTGACTTACTTATTTTTATAGGTTCAACGAGCAAGTTTATTGCTCGCTGCCTCGAAACCCCTACGGTTTTTCGTTGCTTCACACTAAACTTGCTCGTTATATACCACAAATAATTCGTAAAGTCAAGCACACATCTTAAACTAAACACTTTTATTATATACACAGTTATATATAAAGTAGTGCCCCAAACCCCACAAAATCAACGTTATTTCAGTCTTATACCTGAAAAAAAGTAGCCCCCCATTCATTTAATACTAAACCAACAATTTATGAAACAAAAAGTTAAAAATAAAGTCAATGTTTACAACATCGGCACTAAAAGAAGTAAAAAAACTAAAAAACAAAAGAAAGGTTGAGACTTCCCATGAATTTAAAAAACACCCCATATAACCTAAAAATAAAGAAAAGGTATTTTGATGCTATTGTCAATGGTACTAAACTTTACGAGATACGTTCTACACCTTATTTAAATGAATTTCAAAAATTATGATGCGAAGGTTCCAACCAGACATTAACTGTTAAATTAGGTAAACCAGAACTACTTACACCAGCACATGTAGGTTATTTTAGTACTGAACTATGATGGGATAGTTTTTGTTTTGGTTACGTATATAGCCGACAATGTTGGTTTTATCCAATTCTTGAAAAAGGAAAAATAGAAAATGCAAAACACTAACATTAACAAACGTTGTGGAGACGAATGTTATACACCAACATATGCTGTAGAAAAATTACAAAAAGAATATGACTTATACGGAAAAAATATTTGGTTACCGTTTTGTGTGGAAAGTTCGCCGTTTTTTCAAGTATTAAAAAAAGATAATAATGTTATTTTATCGCCAAAACATACAAGAACTTATTTACGAGAGAATTTATCATTGTTTGAATTTGATTTAACTAATCCTTATAAATTTAAAAAAACTAATGCGCCTTACTATTACGATTTTAATTTAGCGATTAGAGACAAAAAATTTATTTCTAAAATCCAAAAAGAAAAATTTATTATTTTTGATAATCCACCATTTACCGATTTGGCCAAAAAAATATTTTGATTAAATTATTTTAATATTCCATTTTATTTATTTAGCAACGCGCTGACGGTTAGTAGTATTTATATGTCTTTACGTAATGAAAATATTAATTTAGGTTTTTCATATATCCCAACAATGAAAATGATAAATGGTAATAACACAAAAGAAGTTGCGATTACTATATTAACAAATACATCAACAGAAATGAAAGGTTGCTTTGCTTTAAATAAGAAAACAACCAAACCACTAATTAAGCAAATTGATAAAAACAAAATATCATGTTTGGATTTATTTCAATATTTAAGACGCGGGTATAAATTTGATATGAAAGATTATCAAATAATGGTGGAGGATAGAATGAAATTTGGTGGTTATTATTTTCAAAGAAAGGAAGAAGATGTTTCAGCCATTTAATTATTCAAATTTTACATATGAACAAAAAGTAAATCATGCTAAAGATATGATCAAATCTTTTTTGCATCTTTGTGAATATGAGAAGCCATACATAAGCTTTAGTGGCGGAAAAGACAGCGTGGTTTTAAGACATTTATGCTTATCAATAGATCCTACTCTAAAATGTGAATGTGTTGCCGAAATGTTTCACCCTGAAGTTGCTAAATATATAGCTCGACTAGGGGACGTAATCATTCATAAATCTAAATGTAGTTTCGAAATGGTTTTACAAAATTATGGATTACCAGTGATTAGTAAAAAAAGCGCTCAAATGATTATGCAATACAGAAATGCAAAAGATAAAACGACTAAATATTATGCTGAATATATTCCAACACATTTAGCAAAGAAATGACAAAAATATTTGAATTCAAATTTAGATATAAAAATAACTAATAAATGTTGCGACTTAATTAAAGGCGTTCTTAAAAAAGACAAACG
>JAIRKU010000011.1 GCA_031259945.1 Mycoplasmataceae bacterium | reverse complement strand
GGTCGTGGACTGTATAGAAGAGAGAATGCCGGCATAAGTAGCGAGAATGGAGTGAGAAACTCCATCGTCGAAAGTCTAAGGTTTCCTGGGGAAGGTTCGTCCGCCCAGGGTTAGTCGGGTCCTAAGGAGAGGCCGATAGGCGTATCTGATGGAAAACAGGTAGAATATTCCTGTACCCAAGATAGTCGATACACGATGCAATGACACAGAAGGATAGTCCCACCCTGGTGATGATAGACTGGGGGCAAATCAGGAGGCTGGTAAGTAGTGAAGCACGCTTATCATAAGGCTGGCTGATGATGCACAAAGAAAACTAGTAAATAAAGGGATGAATTCACGCTGGCGAGAAAAGTTGCTAAGGAGACTATTGCGTGCCCGTACCGCAAACCGACACAGGTAGACGGCAAGAAAATTGCAAGACGAGCGGGAGAACCATTGTTAAGGAACTCTGCAAAATGACCCCGTAATTTCGAGAGAAGGGGAGCCTTATGTGGTGACGCATGAGGCCGCAGTGAAGAGGCCCAAGCGACTGTTTATCAAAAACACAGGTTTCTGCAAAAGCGCAAGCTGAAGTATAGGAGCTGACGCCTGCCCAGTGCTGGAAGGTTAAGGGGAAGTGTTAGAGCAATCGAAGCACTGAACTTAAGCCCCAGTGAACGGCGGCCGTAACTATAACGGTCCTAAGGTGGCCTTCAAAATGCCTTAGAAAAACTTAACTAAATGCTGGAAAATCCGGTGTATATTGTGTTACTTCCATTGAAAAATTTTTGTAAAAAAACTGAAAAAAATCAGCAAATATTCAGAAATAATTTTCAAGAAATTCATAGTAGTATAGATGCTATGAGTGACGAAGTAAAAACACACAATTGCGGACAATCAGCAGGAAAGACTGCGATTAACGAATATGAAAAATGATTTCTAGCTGGTGTGATTGAAGGTGAAGGATCGTTTTGTGCATCTGTGAAACGACAATTAAATTGTCATCATAAGATCCAAATTGACCCTGAATTCTTCATCTACCAACATAAAGTTCGTCGAGGTTTGTTAGAACTTGCACAAAAAGTTTTCGCGATTGGTCGTATAAGACCAAAAGGCGGTAATCCTAATGTGTTAGTTTACAAAGTGACACGGACTGAAGAAATTGTTAAAATCATTATTCCTTTTCTTGAAAAATATATGATTTATTCTTACAGAAAAAACGATATTGAAAAGTTCAAACAAGTTGCACAAATTTGTTACGACAATAAACATTTGTCTAAAGAACAATTAATTCAGTTAATAAACATCGCATATTCCATGAATATGAATGGTTAAGAATCGAAAATTAAATAAGCAAGAGTTAATCAACAGAATCCTCAGAGACTACACGTTAAGCACATAATAAAATATGTGAAGATATAGTCCGAACCTCATGGCGACATGAGGATGTTGGCAGAAATGTCAACACAATACTATGCAAATAGTATGAGTAACAATCTTGAGCGAAATTCCTTGTCGGGCAAATTCCGTCCCGCTTGAATGGCGTAATCATCTCTTGACTGTCTCGACAATAGACTCGGTGAAATCCTGGTGTGGGTGAAGACGCCCACTTGGTGTGATTGGACGGAAAGACCCCATGAAGCTTTACTGTAACTTAATATTGAGAAAATATCTTGTATTTAGAGCATAGGCGGGAGACTTTGAAACAGCGACGCTAGTTGCTGCGGAGTCAACACTGTAATACCGCCATTACAATATGTTTTTTCTAACTTCCACCAGTTACCCTGGTGCAGGACAGTGTTAGGCGGGCAGTTTGACTGGGGCGGTCGCCTCCCAAAAAGTAACGGAGGCGCGCAACGGTACCCTCAGCACGGTTGGAAATCGTGCCCTGAGCGTAATGGTATAAGGGTGCTTGACTGCGAGACTTACTAGTCGAGCAGGTAAGAAATTAGGTCATAGTGATCCGGTGGTTCCGAATGGAAGGGCCATCGCTCAACGGATAAAAGCTACTCTGGGGATAACAGGCTGATACTATCCAAGAGTTCATATCGACGATAGTGTTTGGCACCTCGATGTCGACTCATCTCATCCTGGGGCTGTAGTAGGTCCCAAGGGTTCGGCTGTTCGCCGATTAAAGAGATACGTGAGTTGGGTTCAAACCGTCGTGAGACAGGTTGGTCCCTATCTGTCATACCCGTAGGAAGATTGAGAAGAGCTGCTCCTAGTACGAGAGGATCGGAGTGGAGATACCTCTAATGTTTCAGTTGTCATGCCAATGGCACAGCTGGGTAGTTACGTATCGCACGGATAAACGCTGAAAGCATATAAGCGTGAAACCGCCTTCAAGATAAATCTTCCCTCCCCGCAAGGGGTTAAGAATCGTTGTAGACTACAACGTTGATAGGTTAGAGTTGTAAGTGCTGCGAAGCATTAAGATGACTAATACTAATAATTCGAGCGACTTAATATAAGGATTGTCTTATTTGTTAAGAAAGATTTCTAGAAATGATCTGTTGGTTTTATAAAATTGACAAAGGACATCTTAGGTGACGCGCCGATATTCATAGTGGACACACCTGTTCCCATCCCGAACACAGCAGTTAAGCACTATGGAGCCGAAGGTAGCATTCAAACGTTAGAATAGGTCGTGCGTCGCAAAAGAAATCCCAGCCAGCAATGGTTGGGATTTTTTGATGTCTCCTGCACGCAAGATGTCGTCTATATGCACCTACAATTTTTATGGGAAGAAAAATTGTAGTGAATATGAAATATGTGCTACACGAGGTGAAAAAATGAAAATCAATGTAGTTTAAATAGAAACGAAGATGGAATTTTAGATTACCAATACATTTGATAAAAATAACATTTTAATTGTTTATATAAACAAAAGATTGCGGTGCAAAAGAAATTTTGAAATCTGATAATTTTTTCGGTTTTTTAAATTTTATGATTTTACCCAATTTAAAAGCGTAAGCGTTCTTTTTGTTCTTGAAATATTTAAAGAACTTTTCTTCAGAAATGCCACTAAATGACTTCGTTTCCTTTCACATTTCTATTGGTGTTGACTTAATAACATAGTCAACTTTAACTTTTGCCAATATTTTCATCGTGGGGAATGTTCAATAAATTAACAAATAATTAATATCGCTTTTTGGTAGTTTAGTGCGATATTCAAATTTTTTCTCACCATTTAAAATCTTATCTGCAAACTCAGGCTTAATGGAAATTAATATTTTTTTAAATTTCTTTTTCATATATTTTTCTTATTATATTGATAATTATTTTTCACATAATTGAATGTAATCTGATATTTCACCTTTTTTAAGAATTTTTCTGTAAGATTCGTTATCAATATTTAAAAATTGTAAATTCTCATTAGGAACTATATTATTTTCTTTAAGTCAACGAAGAATTGGACGCTTTAAAAATTCTTTACAAAAAATAAATTTTATTACACATAAATTATTTTTACTAGATTGATAAATCCTTTTCAAGTCAGATAATGTAAAAACGGAACGATTTTCACATAATAATTTAAATTGATCAAATGATGCAAAGTCCTTAAAAATTTGTTCCACAACTACAATGGAAGTGATACAAGAAGAATAATGTTTTGGGTCAGTTTTACCTTTTCTATAAACCAAAAGAATGTCACCCTGTTTAATTTCATTTTCTATTATTTTTCATTTTGCCGTCGAAATGTAAGAATTCAATAAAGCATATGTAGCAGAACTGTACAATTCTTCATTATTTAACGTTTCTTTGTGTATTCAACTATCGGGGAATAGTTTGGTATGTCATTCAGGTTCTATTACCATTAAAAATTTGTTAGATTCTTTTGGGACTAATGGAAAATTTTTAATAATTGATGATTTATTGTCGAAAAATGAAATAGATTTTACAAAAACTTGTTCTCCTGTGTCTTTTTTTATCCCTTTGTTTTGAAAACCTCATTTAACAAGCAAGTCGATTAAACTTTTAATACCATAATTATTGGGATCGTCTTTGGTTGGTTTGTCCTGAAAACACGTGACATAAATTTCATCAGTTTTATTAGATATAGCTATATCAAAAATTATTTTTAAAAAACGTTCGCCAAGACGAAAGCCTGTCGCGTTTACTTTAAAAGTGCCTATTTTAGTTCTTCAACATTTATTTTTATCTAAATAATCATTGTTATATCTATCATCAAATTCTCTAGGTTTTATGTACAAGAATCCAGCAATTTTATCATCGGTATTTTTAAATACATAAGCATCCTCATTAGACTTTCTATGAAACCATTCATCAAATTCATTGCGATTTGTAAAATTATAAGTTTCTCTTAATGAGTTAAAAAAACTGTCGTTTAAGTCCAAAGTTCCTACAGCAACTTTTTCGATGTTTAGTTTTGAATATTCGACTTGTTTAGGTTCATTTTCTTGCTCATGTTGAATAAATTGTTCAATAGACAAAACGCGATTTTGAATAGATAATTTTTCAGCTTTTTTTATAATTTCCTTGTCTTGTGTAATTAATAAATCGACTTTATCCAATAAAACTTCGTTGAGTAAATGCAAATCAGTTTTATCGTTTATTTTTATAGGATCGCACATTTCTTGAATGGGTTTAGAAAGACTAGATGAAAATTTTAATTTTTCATATTCATTTAAATGTATTTGAAAAGCATGTTGTATTTTAGGATCTTTATATTTAACGATTTCTTCAATTGTAAGAGGGTGAAGCATTTTAACATGATTATTTTTGCTTAAATATTTAAATAGTATTCCGATATTCTCATTTTTAGAATCTAATGAATGTTGGTATATGAATATATTTGTGTCGAGGAGTATTCGCATTGATAAATTATATGCATACATTAGTAAAATGTGTTTTGCAAAGATTTATTAGAAAAGATCTGTTGGTTTTATAAAATTGACAAGGAGCATTCTTAGGTGACGCGCCGATATTCATAGTGGACACACCTGTTTCCATCCCGAACATAGCAGTTAAGCACAATGGAACCGAAGGTAACATTTAGTTGTTAGAATAGGTCGTGCGTCGCAAATAAATCCCAGCGAGCAATGGTTGGGATTTTTTGATGTCTCCTACACGCAAGATGTCGTCTATATGCACCTACAATTTTTATGGAAAGAAAAATTGCAGTGAATATGAAATATGTGCTACACGAGGGGAGAGAAATAATGCGATATTGTCCAAATTGTAAAAAAGAAGTAAATACAAGATTAACTGCTGGTCAAGTAGATGCAATGGTTATTTGTTACTTATTTTATATTATTCCGGGAATTATTTATTCAATTGCACATGCTAGAAAATGCCCTATTTGCGGTAGTAAAACTACAAAATTGTAATTAAAGTAATTTGCACACACTTAACATTCTTTGGAATGATTATAGAAATGATCTGTTGGTTTTATAAAATTGACACAAACCCAAACACAGCAGTTAAGCACTATGAAGTAGAAGGCAGCATTTAATGTTAGGATAAGGTTATCCGTCACAAATGTAAGGTCTCAATCAGTAATGGTTGGGATTTTTTGATGAAAGAGAGGGAACATATGATTTTTAAAAAAGACGAAAAACAATATAAAAAATAAGCATTTAAAATATTTAATAAAACTAAAAGTTATTTATTAATTCAACCAGCAATAGCTTTATTTGTCTCGATAATATTAACTATTTTTTTAAGATCGATGGAATATTTCCGTATCAAACAACTTTGATTTTGGCGCAAATATCTTTTTATACATTGTTTATGGGTATGTTTTTTATTTGGCTTTGATGTGAGGATATTTATATGTTTGTTTCAAAGAACTTATTAAACTAAGAAAAAAATAGGGACATTTCTATATAGCTAAATGATTAATTATCTTTTTAAGTTGTAATCAATAATATCAATAATCTTTTCATTTGTAGTATTCATAATAGTTTTTGATAAACCACCAATTAACTTAATGGTTTTAAATGCATCTACATTATTAATGCCTTCACCATTTAGTTTAAACTTTTTTTCGATTGATTCCAGTGCTTTAAAGCCTACCGACAAGGCTGATTCTATTTTCCAAGCGCATGAAATTTTTGCGCCATCACAAAGCACTCCCGTAAAGAAATTTAAACAATAGTTTATTAATTCATTAATTTGATTAATGTTGTAATTTCGTTGTAAACCTATACCACATATTGATCCTGTTGCTGCGGCAACAACGCTACCACAGTACGCCGAAAGACTACCAATATTTTTTTTAATCTTTCATGTAATTAAATTAGCTAATGCAATCGCCTGAAACATTGCTAGTTTAGTAGTATGCATTTTTTGATGGTAAACAAATTGTGGTAAGTTTACAGTTAATCCATGATCACCACTATCATTAGAAGACATTACCGGTAATGGACAACCATCCATTCTTGATGCTACGGCATTAAATGTGTGAGCCAAAACAGTTTCTTGTCAACTTAATTTTTCATGAATAGGATGAAAATATTTATTTTTCCTAGTAGGAAAATTAGCAACATCTTCATTCATGTTGATGCCTTTTTGTAAAAAATCTAAATCTTTGATTTTAACTTTTTTGATTGTTAAATAGATGTCGGTTAAACTAATATCGTTAACATCAAACTTAGGCTGAAATAAATTAGTTGATTTAGTTTTGGTATAAGTTTCCGTTGGTAGATTAATGTTATTTAATCTTATATGTTTAACAGTGTCGTGTTTACGTTCAATTAATACATCACACCTGTTACCATTAGTATCTTTAGCGATCACTTTTACATAAACAGGGTCACAATGTTTTTGTACAACTACTTTGATTTTATTTGTATCAGCTAGTTTTTTAATTAAATTAACTTGGGTTTTAGAAACATTCTCTAAAATTAGTAATTTTTTATGAGATTGTTTTACTATAAAACCAGCCGCAGCAATTCCTTTAGCCCCTATTTTACCAATTAGTGGCACACCCACGTTAATTACATTACGGTAAATAAAGCCGGATACATAAACGGTTGCCTTTGCTAATGGTGATTTTAAGTTTTCTGATGCAATGCTAGTTGCAAAAGCAATACAACCGATCTCAGTGCAACCAAAAGCCGGGGTTACTAATTTATCTAATAAATTCAAAATGAATGTTTGTTTAGCATTTGTTGTCTTCATGCGTAATAGATTATTCTTTCATACTTTTTACAAATTTTTCAACCATAACGTTTGGATCGGTGCTAGTTGAACGTTTACCGAATTCATCGACATTGGCTAATATTTCATCATTATGTCGTAAACCTAAAGGACCATTTAAACAACCACCTTTACAAGTCATACCTTCAAAAAAGTTTTGAACTAATTTATTAGACATTAATGCTTTCATTCATTTATCACATTCTTTAATACCATTCATTGCAACACCACGAAAATTTTTGTTACCAGCTTTTTCTACTAAATTTTTAACACCAGACAGAATACCACCGCTTTTAGCAAAAATTCTTCCATAAAAAGAAGCGTCTTCTAATTTAGTTGGTTTTATGTTATGCAAGTGAACATTTCTTGCATCAAACAAAGCTTGTAATTCTTCAAAAGACATTACACAATCAATGTACGGTTTGGCATGCGGTAATTGGAATTCTGTTTTCTTCGAAGCACACGGTCCAATAAAAATCACTTTTGCTTTAGGATCGCTTTGTTTGATGATTTTTCCTGTTTCCACCATCGGCGAATCATTTTGAGAGATGTGTTTAGCAAGTGTTGGATAATTACGACGCACAAAAAATTTGAAAGACGGGCAACAAGATGAAGTTAAAATGCCTTTTTGTAATCATTCGTCGACTTCAGCTTGTAAAATTGAATCTGCTCCTAAAGCGACTTCCACAACTCTTTTAAATCCTAATTGCTTGATGCCAGTAATTAATTGTTCAACATCAACATAATTAAATTGTCCTACAATGGATGGTGCCACAATAGCGTAGATATTGTACGTTTTATCACCCAATAGTTTAAGTACATCGATAATAAAAGAGCGATCTACACAAGCACCGAAAGGGCAACGATATACGCAATTACCGCATGCAATGCATTTTTCATCATCAATAGTGGCTTTTCGTAGGTTTGTCATGCTAATAGCTTTAACTCCACAACTTTCTACGCATGGCCTAACTTGATTAATAATTGCATGATATGGACAAGCTTTTACACATAAACCACATTCAATACATTTATTCTTATCAATGACCGCTTTACGTTCTACGATAGTAATTGCATTCTTGGGGCAAGCATCACGGCATGGATGACTTAAGCAGCCACGACATGAAGGAGTAACAAAGATTCCGCCAACTGGACATTCATCACATGCAATATCAATCATTTGAATAACATGACCTTTTTGTTTGTCTCCGCCCATAATTAATTTAATTCGTTCTTGAGCAATGGCGCGTTCTTTAAAGATACAACAACGCATTGTTGGTGCTGGACCAGGAGAAACTATTTTAGGAATGTCTATATAAATCGAATCAAGTTTATTATTATCATAAGCCTTAATGACTTGTACCAAAATATCATATTTTAATTTTTGGACATCGGTTTCAAATTTACGCATAACAACATTATAAATGTAAGAATTAATTTATGTATTGATGTGTTAAAGATAATTAACTATACATGTATGGTTGCAAGAATGTATCGATAGTATCAAGATAGCTAAAATCCGATTTATTAAAAATATCAAAATATGGGTAAAAATATGTTGTAGATTTGTACCCTCCCCAATAGATCCCTACAATGTTTCTATCCCTATCAATTAGCATACTTCCGCTGGCACCACCACCCATATTGCTGTTTTTTTTGTTTTCGATTGAATAACATTGTGGAGCAACATCAACTACTGGACCGCGAATCGTTGACTCAATTCCGTGTCAATAACCTTTGCTACTATCACCGCCAGAAGAATTTTCTATTTCAGTAAAACTATCGGTATGTCATTCAGCATTGTTATTGTTATTTAGATATTCGCCTAGACAATTAGTTACTGGATAACCACCTCACCGATATAAGCCACCCTTCGTATAGTTATTTCAATCAGGGAAAGTATTTAAATGTTTTTTGTCACTAACGACACTACTATTTGTTCATTCTAAATTTAATTTAATTAATTTTTGACGAACGCTTGCACTAGGATTATCACCAAAATTTACATCGATAACCACCATATCATTGCCCGGATTTCCAGTAACATTATTCGCATTAACTGTAGTTGTATTAGAATACAGGTTTTTTTCAATAGAAAAACTAGAAAAATTTGTATAGTTACTTGTACGAGAAATTTGTTCGCCTTCTTGATCTTCTGTCGAACCGTATTGCAACGTCGCGCCAGAAGTAGGTAATTCAGAAATTACATGAAAATTTGTAGCTAATCAATATTTGTAATCTGCGGTTGGATCTTTATTAATAATTCAACCAGTGCCGGTGTAACTGTATTGACCGTTTATATACATCAAGGAAACCGTACGATCATTAATAAAACCTGTGTAATCAATATTTTCTGTTGGCGGCAATGTAATTTGTATTGTTTTCAACAATTGATTATTATTTCAAAATGTTATTGGGCACTCAATTGTTTCATTGATTTGAACTTCCTTGCGCATTAATATGATGGCATTCAATTGTTTATCATAAGGATCTATATGAAAATAACCGAAATGCCCTAGTTTATCATCATATTCAGATGTGCAAGTGATGTTATCACTCACTTTTACATTTTGAAAAGAAAAAATTATTTGATCGTCGGTGTATAGTTTTGTAGTGGAGGCAATGATTTCAATGGGTTTAATTGAACAACTAGTAGTAAAATAGATGATTGGTGAACCAATAATTAGAGGAAATATCAGTAAAAAATTTCTTAATTTCATGGTTCCATTATATATAAAAAAGGCCACATTGTTTTGCCGCCTTTTATTTGGTGCACCATGAGGGATTCGAACCCACGACCCAATGATTAAGAGTCATTTGCTCTGCCGACTGAGCTAATGGTGCATATGTAGATAAATGATTATAGGGATAAAGTGAGTTCTTTCCCGAAATACCAAAAGTTAACAAAAACATACGAAGTATAAATTTGGAGATACATAAAATGGAAAAAATAGAGAATTTATGTTATCACATTCTTTCTAAAATACCAAAAAATAGAAGGGCACAATTATTTCTTAATAAATATTTGTTTTTTACTTACGGATATTATTACTCTGCTACGGGAAATGAACCGTTCCCCGCTAATTTTTACGCTTGGAAATATGGCCCAGTTGAAATGAATATTTATCATAATTTTCTTTTAGAACCCAATAAAAATATGACATCAGTGCACTCGGTAATATTGATTTAGACTTAGTTAATGATATCGTATATTATCTAAACGATTTAAATGAAAATCTTGTTGATAAATCACACGAATATGGGTGTTGGGAAAATAATTTAAATCATAAAATTCCTCGCAATGAAATTAAGAAATCTTTCGATGTAAATAATCCATTTAAAATTGAAGGTTCAGGCATTGCAGGTGATGAATACTTAAATAAAATCAAAAGTGCTTTAAATTAAACAGCAAGTTTACCAAAAGGATTAGAACATTTTGAAAAATGTTTTGATTGAACTAAGCAGGCAAAAAAATGTAAGAATATCTTTGTTTCTGGTAGAACATCAGCAAAGAATAACTTGATAGAGCAATTAAAGATTATTAAGTGGAATCCTTTATTGAAAGAAGGCATTGGAGACCCTCACGAATATAACAAACCAACAATCTTAAATAAGAAGTGGACTCGCAACATATCAAAAACAGATAGAATATTGTATGACCCATATGTAAAACCAACAAAAATTATTTCTTGTTTAGGTCATCCGAGTAGATAAGAAAATCACTTCCCCAAACATAAAATATTTGCAATGTCTTGTACGGTATCTTTGATTTGTCCCAAAATGTTGTATTGGCACAATTTGTTAAAAAATTGAACTACATTTAGTCAACAATAGTTTCTTAGTTTAGACTATTCCTAAAATTTTTAACTAATTCAGCTTGCTTAGCGTTAATGTATTTTTCTTCAATAGCTGTTGTTAGTAATTCATCTAATGTACACAATGAAATGCATTCACACTTAGCTTGTTTAAAATTAGTGATACATTTTTTGGTTTGGTAACTGAAAATACTAATTACCCCTAAGACTTTAATTTTGTTTTTTCTTAAAGTTTTAACAACTTCTAAACAAGAATTTCCAGTAGACAATAAATCTTCAATTACAACAACCGATACATTTGGTTTAATATTACCTTCAATCATTTTGGTTCGCCCATGAGTTTTAATTTTATTTCTTACATAGGCCATTGGTAAATGCAAAATTTGTGAAACATAAGCTGCATGGGGTATCCCGGCAGTTGATGTACCGACGATTACTTTAACACTAGGATAATGTTTTTTAATATTATTAGCTAAGATTGTTTCAATTGAATCTCGTATTTTAACATCAGAAATAATTAAACGGTTATCGGCATAAATAGGTGATTTAATGCCACTAGCTCATGTAAAAAGTTTATTAGGGCTTAAAAAAACAGCTTGTATTTTTAATAATGCGGAGGCAACTTTATTCAATGTATTATTCTCCTAAAAATTCCTGCTTATATAAAAGATAAACTTGTAGTGGATTACTTGCAGTAGTAATCGGTCTTCCTACAACAATATAGTCCACATGATTGTTATGTGCAAATTTTGGTGTAGTGGCACGTGCATGATCATCTTGTTGATCATTTATCCTAATACCGGGAGTAATGCACAAAATATTAGGTGAAATTTTAGTTTTAATATATCCAGCTTCTACGGCTGAACAAATCACACCATGAACGCCAGCTTCTAAAGCGTTAACAGTATAATGGTTTACTACATCTTTTAATTTGCGATCAATTAAAATTTCAACTTCCAATTTTTGTTGATCAATTGAAGTCAATTGAGTAACGGCTAAAATTTTAGTGGGTGTATTCTGAACGGCTTGAACCGCAGCTTGCATCATTTCCATTCCACCACTTGCATGAACTGTTATAAAACTAACGCCGAGCGAAGCCAATTGTTTTATACCTTTAGCTACAGTAGTGGGAATGTCATGTAATTTAAGATCTAAGAATATTCGATAGCCTTCCTGAATTAATTTACTAATTAAATCTTTCCCAGTAGCATAAAATAGTTGGTAGCCTATTTTTAGAAAAGGTTTCTCACTCTTAAAATATTTTAAAAAATTTCTCAGCTGTAGTTCGCCATCAAAATCACATGCAATGATTACGTCTCGTTCCATAAATTAATATTATGCTTTTATTAAACATTTTATTCATAAAAAAAAACTTAACTACGTCAATAGTTAAGTTTCTTATGGTGCCGACTATCGGAATCGAACCAACAACCTACTGATTACAAGTCAGTTGCTCTGCCTGTTGAGCTAAGTCGGCATTTGGTGAATTATATAATGTTTACCACAATTTTAAAATATGCTAAAATATTCAAATTACCATGAGTGTTATTCAAAAAAGCCATAATTTAAAAACCGTTTTTAAACAAACAATTTTAAGTACATTTAGTCAACCGTCAACCTGAATTAGCTATTTAATAACTTCTGCTATTATGTTGTTGCTAGATGTTATTTTACCTTTAGCTACTCCTGTTAGTACTGGACAACATTTGTTACTACAAATGTTTTATCCAACAGCACTAATGATCATTCTCTGAACGATTATTGCCGTTACAAACGGATTGGAATTACATGAAATGACTTTTGTTTTATCAAGACCAGTGAGTCGCAAAAATTACATGATTGGAAAATTCTATGCATCATTAGTGGCTGGTTGTTTTATGTTTCTGACAGCATTAATTTTAATGTTAGTTAATGTTTTTTATTTCAAATTACGTTATCACATTGATATTTTAAGTCTAAATAATATTTGTTGAGCCGTTATTTTTTTGCCACCATTCTTAGCATGAATTTTTGGCATCACAAGTTCAATCTTTTTTCGAACTTTTATTAAAAAAGACGCAATTATTAGTATTACCGCTGTAGTTATCTCTGTGTTAACTTATCAGCTTTATAGCATCATAATGTTAGCGGCAAATAAGCACGTCGACTCTATGACAGCGTATTTAGTTATTCCTAGCGTAGTATTTGCCGTGTGCTCAGTTGTCTTTTTTATTGGTGGTTATATCATTTTTCAAAAGATGTTTATTCGTGTGTAGGAATTTATGAGAAGTTTAATAAAAGTAGATAATTTATCATTAACTTTGGGAAATAAACCAATTTTAAAAAATGTTTCATTCCAAATTGAAGAAGGCCGTCTTTGTGCTTTCCTTGGCTCTAATGGAGCCGGTAAAACGACAACTATCAAATGTATTGTGGGTTTATATCCCTATAGTCAGGGTTGCATTACTATTAAAGATATTGATGCTAAAGACGCTATTAGTCATTATGCGCTAGGTTACGTCCCAGAAAAAGAGAATTTTCCCAAGATTAAAGTAAAGCGTTTTCTAGATAGCATGAATGAATTTTATCATCTAGATAAAGCCAAAGTATCGGAAACAGTAGAAAAACTTTATAAGTTATTTCGTGTTGAAGGCCTTGAAAATAATCGTTTAACTAAATTATCTAGTGGACAAAAAAAGAAAATTCTTATTATTCAAGCGTTGGTGAATAATCCCGATATTTTAATTATGGATGAACCAACTGAAAACATGGATCCTGATGCTCGTCTAATTTTTTACGATGTCATTAATATTTTTAAAAAAATGAAAAAAACTATCTTTATTTCTACTCATAATTTAGATGAAATTCAAAAATACGCTGACGACATCATTATCATTAATAATGGCGAAATTAAATTTACAGGTAGTGCTAAATCTAAAAATTTATACCAAATGTATGAAAAATATACAGGTAATATAAAACAAACTGTTCAACAAAATCAAACTAAATCAATTACAGCCAAAGATATCTTTATTGGTTAATCAAAAAGAATATCGGCATAAGTTGGAAACGGTCATAATTTTTTGGGGACGATTCGTTCTAATTCATCACAATATTTTCTAACCTCTTCCATAGCGTTAAATACTTTTTGACGATATGTCGACGCTTTTTCAATTCAGTTGTCAATATTACGTACGTCAGCCAAAGCCCTGAGTAATTTATTTTTAGCTTGGTCAATTATTTTAACCAAGTTTGAAACATCTTTTAAAGTATTGATTTCTATGCTGTTATCAATTTTAAGTTCTTTTTTCTTTAAACATATCTGGGCTAGTTGCTGTTCATAATTAAAGGCAGCTGGTAGAATTTGACGATTTAACATATCTAACATCGTCAATGATTCAATTTTAATAATTTTACAATATTCCTCTAAAATGATGATTTGTCGTGCATTAACTTCAGCTTCCGTGTAAATCCCTTGTCGTTTAAATAATGCTATATTTTCTGGTTTATTGTATAAAGCTAATGCCTCAGGGACAGTTTTAAGGTTTAATAACCCCCGTTCTTGCGCTTCTTTTTCTCAAGCTAAAGAATAGCCATTACCATTAAATAAAATACGTCGATGTTTTTTGAATAACTTAATGATCTTTTCTTTTATTGCATTGTTTAGATTTTCTTTATTGTTTTTTTCTAATTCATCGCAGACTTCTTGTAATACATCGGCAAAAGAAGCATTAATCATAATATTAACACACGACAAATTCATTGAACTACCCGGCATACGAAATTCAAATTTATTACCCGTAAATGCAAAAGGTGAAGTACGATTTCGATCGGATGTATCACTATTAAAGTTAGCCACAAATTTAACACCATGTGATGTTACCTTAGTTTCTTTTTTATAGTAAACTTTGGCATCAGACATCGCCTCTAAAATTTCAGTAATATGTTCGCCCAGATACATGGTTATGATGGCAGGTGGTGCTTCGTTACCGCCAAGACGATGTTCGTTACCAGCATTAGCTACGCTTATGCGCAGTAAATCTTGATGCATATCTACAGCTGCCATCAAACATGTTACGTATAGCAAAAATAAATAATTATTTTCTGGATCATCGCCAGGATTAAATAAATTACCAATGTCATCAACGGTGACTGATCAATTATTATGTTTTCCACTACCGTTCATATTAGTGAATGGCTTTTCATGTAATAAGCAAACTAAATTATATTTTTCTGCGGTTTTACGCATGATTTCCATGGTTAATTGATTATGATCAACCGTTATCGATACACGTTCAAAAATTGGTGCTAACTCATGTTGGCAAGGCGCCACTTCATTATGACGGGTTTTAACTGGTATGCCTAATTTTCACAATTCTAAATCTAATTTAATCATGAATTGCATTACTCTAGTTTTAATTTGGCCATAATAGTGATCATCTAGTTCGTGACTTTTAGGACTTCTAGCACCAAATAAAGTGCGCCCTGTTAATTTAAGATCTAGTCTTTTATCGAAAATATTTTTATCAATTAAGAAATATTCCTGTTCTGCACCAACGGTTACTCGTGCATGCTTAGCATTGTATCCAAATAATTTAACAAATCTTAATGTTTGTTTTTTTAAAGCAGTAGAAGAACGATGCAATGGTGTTTTTTTGTCTAAGACATGTCCTTGATAAGACATAAAAATAGTTGGGATATATAGCGTTTGATTTCTTACAAACGCATGGCTACTAGCGTCCCAAGCAGTATAGCCTCTAGCTTCAAAGGTACTTCTTAATCCTCCTGAAGGGAAAGAAGAACCATCAGTTTCTCCTTTAATTAATTCTTTCCCTGAAAAATGCATAATGACTGCACCATCTTTTAAATTGATAAAACTATCATGCTTTTCAGCAGAAATACCATTCATTGGTTGAAATCAATGGGTGTAATGAGTTGCACCTTTTTCAATCGCTCAATCTTTCATAGCTTTAGCAATATGATTGGCAATATCAATATTCAATATTTCTTTTTGTTCATCACGCAAAGAATTTTTAAATTCTTTAAAAATATTTTTAGGAATACGTTTTTCAAGTTCGGTGTCGCTTAAGACAAATTCTCCAAAAATTTTAGGGATTGATAACATTATGTGTCTCCTTCTACAACAATTAAAAAACGCTATTCTTTAGAGGATAGCGTTTTTGAGATAATGGTTTTAACGTCATGCATTAAAGAACCAATCATCCTTATCATGTGTCGTATTATACACTTAATAATTTAAAAATATGTCTTGAGGCACCGATACGATATTTTGCTAACACGTTTTATAAATCTGTAAAAATCCATTCTTATTTCTTTTGGTACATATCAAGATAGATTAACGAAATTGTGTGTGCTATTTCAGCATTAGTAGCAACATTCTTAAAATGTTCTAGACGCTTATTGGGAGTAGAAATAGTTTTATTTACAGTTTTGCGATATTGCCTAGAAGAAGTAACACGATCATCTACGATGTTGGGATGTTCAATTGCTAGTTGTTCTAAAATCTTGGATAAGAATTGTTGGTGTTCATTATGATTTTTAAAATCTTGTTCAGAATTAATTCCTAAAGCTTTAAGATGTTGTTTTTCCTTCTTATGTTTTAAATAAGCACGATATCATTCAGCTTCAGTCATGTGTTGTTTTTTAGATTCATAGATATTTTTAAGCTTTACAATCAGAATGTAACAAGCTAAAAGCATGCTTAAACCCTCTGCTACCGCAATACCTATTACTTCTTGGATTGGCGTATCCTCGAAAATAAGTAAAATGGCGTAAATAATTCATGTAATGCTACAAATAGGATAAATGATATACATTCATTTAGAAATACTAACTGTATTTCTTGTTTTTAATACTTGTCAAACTCCCGGAATTAACAACACAAAAGTAAGCAATACCGCCACTCACATAAATATTTGAACCAATATTATCATAAGCACTCCCTAAAAATTTTATAATCCCATTATAAACTAATGGTTTTATTGCTATAGTTAGCTTGTTTTATCACCATACTACCTTTTTTATGTTATTATATTTATTCGCTGTATTACAAGTTGACAGCTTCAACCGTTCGTAATAGGTTTGAAATTACTTTAATGTATACCTGGAAGACGAGTCTAAGATTGTAGGAGGAACAAACATGTTTGCAATATTTGAAACCGGAAGTAAACAATATAAAGTTTCAGTTAACGATGTTATTTATACTGAAAAACTTGATGGTAAAATCAACGACATAATAGAATTTGACAAAGTATTAATGATAGATAGCCAAGTAGGTGCGCCTTATTTGACTAATGCTAAAGTAATTTGTGAAATTCAAAAACAAGGTAAACAACCTAAATTGCTTATCATTAAACATATTAGTCAAAAGCATCATACCAAACGTCAAGGTCATCGTCAACCGTATACAAAATTAATTGTTAAGGAGATTAAACAATAATATGGCTAGTAAAAAAGGTGTGGGTTCCACTAAAAACGGCAGAGATTCTAATCCTAAATATTTAGGTGCTAAATTAGCTGATGGTCAGTATGCTAAGGCTGGTATGATTATTTACCGTCAACGTGGTAATAGAATTTATCCCGGTAAAAATGTAGGACAAGGCAAAGATCACACATTATTTGCAAAAGCAGCTGGTATAGTTAAGTATCTTCGCTTTGCCGATAACAAAACCAAAGTAGAGATTGTTATTAAATAAAAGATTTTAAAAATAGTACATAGTTAATTTAGACATAAATTAACTATTTTTTATTATTAGAAACAATCCATCTTTTTGTATGAATTTTTCTAATTTGATTGGCTAGTCACCGATACTACAAACGATATAAAAAAGAACAAAAAGCATAAAGCGAAGGTAAGACTAAAACGAAATAGTGCAAATTTAAGAAATTTTAATATCAAACTTCTTCTTAAATTTATCATTTTTCTTATTGTATATATCAGCTAATCCGGCAGTTGATGTTTCGCGGTATCCGGCGTTTAGGGCCTTTCCCGTTTCCAACATAGTTGCAATGATGTCATCGAAATTTAGTTTTCGATGATCTGAACTAAGTGATATTAAATCAGCCGCATCAATTGCTCTACCAGCCGCTAATCCATTTCTTTCAATACAAGGTATTTGTACATACCCTAAAACTGGATCGCAAGTTAATCCTAGATGGTGTTCTAATGCACTTGCAGCAGCATCAAAAATTTGTTTGTTAGACAATTTTAAAAAATAAGCAAAAGCAGCTGCCGCCATAGCGCATGCGACACCAACTTCGGCTTGACAACCTGCTTCTGCTCCAGAGATTGATCCATTAGTACGAGCAATGTTACCTACCAAACCAGCCACAGATAATCCTTTTATAATTTTATTGTCGGTTAATTTTAGTAACTCTTGGCTATAGCGTAATGTGGCTGGTAATATTCCACATGCTCCACATGTTGGAGCTGTAACTATCATTCCGCCGCTTGCATTCATCTCACATACGGCATAAGCATATGCCATTAGATGATTGCGTGCTTTATCCATGTGTACTCTAGTTATCTTTTTTTCGGGAGCTTCATATAAAATTTTTGCACGACGTTTTAATTTTAACTTTCCAGGTATAACTGATGTTTGCTTTAAACCTATATTAATACTTTGTTGCATTATTTTTCAGACACGTTTTAAATGATTTCAAAAAGCTTCATTTTCATTAGTGCGAACATAATCGACTAGCGACATGTGTTTATTGCGACACATTTCTAAAATTTGTTTAGTTGAGCTTTCTTTATACATCTTAACCAAAGATGCTTTTATTTTCTCTTCACCTTTAATTTTAATATTGCCACCACCAATACTAAAAATACGAATCGAACCAATTATTTTTCCGTCAAGATAAGCTGTTAAATCCATTGTATTGGGGTGTTCAATAGTAGTATCGACTGTGTTTCAATTAATAGTGGTCTTTATTGGGGCTAATGTATGCATAATTGCTTGATCAGTTAAATGGCCTTTACCAGTTAAAGCAAGCGAACCATATAGTGTAACTATAAAAGCATCAGCTTCAGGATAATGTTTTTTAAAATATTTAGCGGCATTAGCCGGACCCATAGTATGGCTTGATGAAGGACCATAACCAATTTTGTATAATGTCTTAATAGATTGCATAGTTTTTATATTGTAAATTAAAAAATAATTTATTACTCCATAATACTTTTTTGTTCGCCTAAGTAATACTTGTCAAATCCAGTAAAATGATAATGTTTAATTAGGTTAATAAATTTATCACGATTAAGTGGTTGTTTAATAAAATCCATTATAGAGACGTTTGGTAAAACGTCTTTTTGGATAGTAGATAATTGTTTACACATTATTGCAAACGATTTAGATTCATTAAATTTCGCTTGTTGGCTAATACTTAGTTGTTCTACATTAGCATAGATTCCTTCAAGTGATTGAAATTTAATAATTAATTCGGCTGCTGTTTTAGGACCAATCCCTTTAACACCAGCAAGATTATCACTGCTATCTCCTGATATTCCTTTGAAGTCGCACACTTGATGAGGCTGTAAACCAAAAAAAACAGAATGAAAGTTATCAACTGTTACTCGTGTAATATTACTAATACCTGTTTTAAATAGATTTACATTTGTTTGCAAATTGACCAACTGTAATAAATCTTTATCTGAAGTATAAATTTCAACATCAACGTTGTTTTGGTTCATTAATGCTACATAACTACCGATAATATCATCTGCTTCAATACCGGGGAGCGACATTGTTTTAATACCAATAATTTCCATAGCTTTTTTAATTAAAGGTAATTGGTTGTATAAATCTGTCGGCATTGGCTTACGTCCGGCTTTATAATCGGCAAAAACATCATGACGTAATGTTTTCTTTTCATGATCAAATGCCATTAAAGCATAGTCATATTCTTGTTCATTTAATAGTTTAAGGGCGATTAACATTACTAACCTTAGAGCGTTGACTGGGGGAATATCATTACTTTTGTAATATTCTAATTGATTCATGGTAGCGTAAAAGGCTCGATATATTAATGAATTACCGTCAATTACTAAAGCTTTTTTATTCATGATGATATTCCTTAAAGTCAAGTGCCTGGCAACCTCGTTCACTTCATCTAATGGTAACAATAAAATAACGATTATTAATTAAAATACTTTTTACTTTTTCAAAAACACCAGGAAAAATCGCAACATCTAAAATTTTGGTATTATCTTCAATTCTAGCAAAAGCCATTGTAGAGCCCGTCTTAGTTTTAATGATACGATGGCTGACTAATTTTATTAAACAATGCATTACATTAGTTGAATCAATTACTTCCATTAAATCTTGAATTTGATATTCACCTTGATATTTTTGTTTAAGACCTACTATCGGTTGTTCGGTGAAAGAAACACCTAGAAGTCTAAATTGTTGGTCTATTAATTCTTGTCTTATTTCAGGTGTTTCTTTAAATTCTCTGAGTTCTGGTTTAATGATAAATTCTCCATCAACTGTGATAGTCGTAACCTTCTCATAAATTTCGCTTAAATTTGATATGAGGAAAAAACGAGTTTTGCCTTGAAGCAGTGAGTCAAAGGTTCCGGCTTTAATTAAAGTTTCAATTGCTTTCAGTCCAACTCCAGCATTACATAATTTAGCAATTCCCTCAGTGTAATTGGAAAACGTTTTTGACGGCATAGAGTTACGCGCTTCAATAATTTTATTGATTGTTTCATTGCCCACTCCTTTAATATTATTAAAACCAAAAATGATACCTTTATTTTTAATTTGAAAACTATATTCAGATGTGTTGATAGATGGAGGAATAATTTGGATACCAATTGCTCTAGCGCTTTGTACATAAATAGCAACTTTATCCATACTATTTTCGCTAGTAGATAATAAAACAGTAAAATATTCTAAAGGATAATGCACCTTTAGATATCCCATTCAGTAACTAATGTATGAATATGCTAATGAGTGTGAGTGATTAAAACCATAATTAGCAAATTCATAAATGAAATCAAAAATGGTAACTAATTCGTTTTCAGAGTATTTTTTGGTTATACCGCCACTAATGAATTGTTCACGTAGCTGTCCTAACTTGTCGGCATTTTTTTTAGAAATAGCACGACGAAACAAATCGGCTTCAGCTAAACTAAATCCGGCTACCCGTTGAACAATTTCAATCACTTGTTCTTGATAAATGATGATGTTATAAGTGGAAGATAAGACTTCACGTAAATCATCGTTTAAATATTTGATAGTCTCAGGATTAGCTTTATTTTTTAAATAAATGGGAATATTTTTTTGCGGGCCAGGACGAAATAAAGCCGAAGTGATTGAAATATCCTCAATCGAAGTTGGTTTGATTTTTCTAATTAGATTACGCATACCATCTGATTCCAATTGAAAAATACCGACAGTATCGCCTCTAATTAAATGATCAAAAACCTTTTTATCTTTAAGATTTATTTTCGATAAATTAACATTCACCGAATGATTTTTCTTGATTAATTTTAAAGTTTCGTTAATGGTTGTTAAATTAACTAAGCCTAAAATATCCATTTTAATTAATCCAAGTGGTTCTAGATACTCCATAGAATACTGTGTTGCATTAATCCCATCAGTGCTGCTTTGTATAGGGATAATGTCATCCACTTTTGTGCGTGTTATTACTACGCCGGCTGCATGTAAACCGATTTGTCGTGGAAAATTCAAAAATTTATTAGCGATATCAAATAGTTCCTCATATTTGTTGGCGATGGTTGCGATTTGTTTATCATTCTTAATAGCTGATGTTAGGTTTAAATCGTATTCCACAGAAATTAACTTGCAAATGTTATTAACTAGTGGCAATTCAATACCCAATATACGTCCAGCATCACGTATTGCCATTTTTGCCTTCATTCTTTGAAAGGTTATAATGTGAGCTACATGCTCCGGCCCATAGCGTTCGTATAAATATTCAATGATTTCGTTACGTCTATTATCCATAAAGTCAATATCAATATCAGGTAATGTTTGCCTATAGGGATTTAAGAAACGTTCAAAGATTAGATCGTGTTCGATTGGATCAATTTCTGTAATCCCTAATACAAAAGCAACAAGTGATCCGGCAACGCTTCCCCTTCCTGGGCCAACTAGAATGCCGTTGCGTTTGGCAAAATTAACATAATCTTGTACGACTAAAAAATAATCATTAAAATGCATTTGATCAATAGTAGTTAACTCTTTCTTGAGGCGTTCAATATATGTCTTAGGAGCTTGTGTGGAATTTAAACGTTTTTTTAAACCATCACGACATTTAGTTTGTAATAATATTTTGCTCGATATCTTACTATCATAATTAACAAAATTTATTTCATTACTTTGTTTAATAATCCACGCGCACGATGTAATTACCTGTTCAAGATTTTTTAATGCATCGACAGAGAACTTACATTGAGCTTGTTCGTCTGTGAGCATATAGAAATCGTCGTAATCATGGTTGTTGTCAAAACTGGTGAGTTGTTGGTCGCTACCGATGGACATTAATGCTTTAAGATACTTTACATCCCCTTTATTTTCAAAAAAACATTCTTGGAAGGCAATTGGTCTATCTGTCTTGGGAACAGCGCTATAAACGTCTTTTTGAGTGTTTAGTCAACTTGGTGTTGATGCACTGTGCACAATAATAAATACGTCATTCGTAAAATCATTAATATCGTAACGCACACCACACATAACACGCGAAGAAATCTTCACTAGGTTATGATAACCGTTGTTATTTTTAGCAACCAATGTTATTTTTTCTTGCTCATAAGTAATTTGTAAACCAATAATTGGAATTAACTTTTTAACTGTAGCTTTAAGATAAAACTCCATTGCGCCATACATGTTATTAATATCAATTAGGGCAACATATTTTTGTTGATGTTTGATGGCATGATTAATAATGTCATCAATGGACATTGATGACATTAAGATTGAATAGTGTGAATGAACTCCTAAATTAATAAACATTAACGACGTTTTAGTTCTTTCATGCGCGCTTTTATTTTATTTATTTTGTCAGGATCAGTTACTTCAAAGCGTAACATATATTCTAAATCGTCGTAAGACATATTAGCAATTTCGTCAGCAAAATTACTACTGAGATTAATTTTATCTAAATCGACGCGCGCTGTTTTAGGCACATCAATTCGCTCAAATTTATCGGGATCAATTGCTGCAATTTTAATTGTTTTAGTTTTCGCCATAGTAACTCCAATAACGATATTATATAGAAATTAATTTACACGTTAGTTTTAATAACTTGTTTAAGATATTCAATTACATCTGCGCGTAGTTTTTTAGCTTGAGATAAACTATTTAGTGTAAATCCAGCGGCTAATTTATGACCACCACCATTGTATTTTTCAGCGATTTGATTAATTGGATAATTGCGACTTCTTAGAGAACCTCGTCATGCTTTGATAGTATCGTCATAATAGATTGTCATTCAAATTTCTAATCCTTCAATATTATTAAGCACATGTACCATTGACATACGTAGTTCTACTTGAAATTTTGCGAATGAATTTTTTGCCAAAATGGCATACGCAAATTTTAATTCTTTAATTAGTTTCACACGGTGCATAACGTAGGAATCAAATTTAGCTTCTTTTAAAGTTTTTAAATAAATGGAATCATTAATCCTTTGACGATCAAAATTAGTTGTTAACAATTTAGAAACTAATTGGAAAGTGGATGGTCTTGTATTTAAATACAAGAAACGATTTGTATCAGTAATAATCCCTGCATACAAAAAAGTAGCGGTAGGGGACAAGATGTATTTTGGGTCTCATAGATACAATAACTCACCAATCATTTCACATGTTGCCGGATAGGATTGATCAATTCATTCAATTTGAGCAATTGATTCCACTTGAGGATGATGATCAATTCTAATTAATTCTTTGCAATACTTATGACGTTCAGTTCAAATGCGTTGTTCATTAGCAGTATCTAAAATAATGCCCAATGATTCAGTTAAAAAACTATTTGTAACATGTTGTTTATCAAAAATAAATAAACCACGTGAAAAAGATTCTTCTAAAACATCTAAACCAATAATTGCTACTTCTTTTTCTGGGGCGATATCGCGAATAAAACGTTTTATCGCATAACAAGCACCTAAAGCATCGAAATCAGGTACTTCGTGAAAGAATAATGAAATTTTTTGATATTCATTAATTTTATTAATGATTGCGGTTTTAAGAAAATCCATAGAACAATTATATCTATTATTCAATCGTAATATGTTTTTTGAAAATATTATCCATGATGCTTTCAGCTAGTTCTAGTTCTGCTTCTAAGCTTACAGCTTTATGGACCGTAGGTTTAGTGGCAGGATTTGCTGGCACGAACAAACTACATGAATCAGCATATGGTAAAATGGATATATCATATGTGTCCATTTGTTTAGCAAGTTGAATAATTTCATTTTTGTCCATTGTTAGTAATGGTCTTAATACTAAAAAATCATTAATACTATTTTGAATTGTTTGCATGCTTTGAATTGTTTGACTAGCTACTTGACCTAACGATTCTCCTGTGGCTATAGCTTGATAATTATATTTCTCGCCTAATTGTTTGGCAAAACGGAAATAATAGCGACGTAAAATAGTGATTTGATAGCTACGATCTCGTATGTGACTAATTTCGTGTTGTAAACTTGTAAAGTTAACGATATATAGTTTGGCTTTATAAAGAGTGTTATCTAATGTAATTATTTTTTTCAAATCACGCACTTTATTTAATGCTTTTTCATCAGTGTGAGGTGGAGAGATAAAGGTTATTAAATCTACATGTAATCCTTTTTTTAATAATAAGTTAGCCGCCACAGCCGAATCTATTCCTCCAGAAATAAGCATTAAGACTCTACCGTTAATACCCAATGGTAAACCGCCAATCCCTTTTATTTTTTCAAAGTAGAAAATGGCATATTTGTCTTTTATTTCAACATTAATTAATAATTTAGGATTGTGAACATCGACAGCATATTTTTTAAAGGAATTTAAAACAACTCCGCCTAGCTGAGCAGAAATTTCCATGGAGTTTAAAGGATATTTTTTATTAGCTCTTTTAGTATTAATCTTAAATGTAGTTTGTGCTATGTCTCTCTTTTGTAATGATTTAATAATGTCTAATGATAATTTATTGAAATTATTGGAACATTGAAAGGCAGGAATTATTAGATTAATGCCTGGTATTTTTTTAAGTAAGAAAAATATTTTATCTTTATCTTTATTAAGAACATTGGTAATGATTAGAGCATCAAATTTTTTAATGAATTTAATATTTTTAATGTCATTTAAAACATGTCTAACATGATTGAATAAGCAGTTAATGAAATCAATTTTATTTTTTCCTTTTAAAGTTAACTCGCCATACTTAATGTAAATGATGGATTTCATTATTTACTAATTCTTTCAATTTCAATTTTGAGTCATTTTTGATCAGCTTCAGTCATCGCAGGAGAAATCCCTGTATCAATATGATCATGATATCAATGGGTAGCATATTCAATGTATTGAGCCATCATATTTCGATTCATTTCTAAATAAGCAATTTGGATTTCGTGTTTATATGGATCAAAACTTTCTGGATTAGCATAATCTTTTGGTTCTAAAAAACCAATAGCAAATACACCTTTGGTGGTGTTACGTAGATAGAGATACAATCCTAATTGCATGCAATATTCATTAGATATATTAATCTGCCCATTTTGAAATCAAGAATTCCTCTTGCCATTTTTTTCTTTAACAACTGGCAACCCGTCACTATTTTTAACCATTTTTAATTCATTGTGTTCTGATTTATAAAATAATGTATCAATTGAAGAAGTTTTAATTTCTAACATCGGTAAGTCATTACTGTAATCTATATTTCCTGCAATATCTATTGGTTCTCCATCAGGAATGCCACCAAAAATTTTATTTTCTTTAAAAACATCTCAATTAATAGCTTTGGGATCGTAAACTTGAAAGTTTATGCTTAGTTGTTTACAAACATAATCTCTAATTTTTGGTTCAATAATATTACCGGTTCTAGCGAGGGTTGGGTCGATGACATCTTTATACAAATTTACCATTCCCATCCATGTTTTGAATGGCGTATTATATTTATTCAAATTAACAATAGACCCAAAACGTGTTCCCGTAATTTTTTTAAATAATCATCGTTGCGATTCTAGATAACGGCTAGTTAACACAACACGATTATTTTCAATTTTAAAATTATTAAGATTATTTAGGTTAATCGGCATACAAAGATTATAGGCATGCATAATGAAAAAACAAAAGGAACATGTGGTTTTTATATTTTTCTATTCATTAAGCTGTACCCATAAAAGCAGAGTGATGAAATTCCAATCAATATATATTTTGATTTTAATAGTCAAAGAAATATTATACTTTTATCCTGCTCGAGTGACGGAACGGCAAACGTAGTAGACTCAAAATCTACCGAGGGCAACCTCTTATGGGTTCAAGTCCCTTCTCGAGCACCAAATCAAAACAACCAATAAAGTTTATTGGTTGTTTTTTATCGCCCCATAATTGATGCTGGTAAGAATGAACCGGCAACTAATAAAGCAATTGAAATTAACAATAGTGCACCTAATAATTTTCATGTAGCCTTATAAAAGTTTTTAAGTGGTACTTTTGCCATTTCACATCCAATCACAAAAGGACCGGCTGTTGGCGATGATAAATTAACCAATCCGTTTGCAATCGATGTGGAAGCGATTCCCCCGGCAATTGAATAATTTATGGTAGCTTGATACATAGCCGGCGCGGCAATTGGACCAAAAATAGTATAAGCAAACCCACTAGTACTTGGAATAAAAATCGAGATAGCAATAAAGGCAAAGAATAAGACAATCGTACCCATAATTTTATTAATACTTAATACTTGCGAGACGCCATCAGCAATCATTACACTAAATCCGGAGCTAGTTAAAATTAATGAAATACCACGCGCCACAGCGATTACAAATGTAACACTTAGAAAATCTTTAGCTCCAACTAAAACATGACCATAAAAATCATTAGCTCCATTTCAATTCATGGCACCAACAATAATTGATCCTGCTAAAAATAACAAAGCAAATGATGCCAACGATCAAGAACCTACTGCCCCTTGGCCTGTTGATAAAAATGGAAAGTTTCAAGTTAGCCATGTATTTAATTGTTCAAATCCATCTCATCCCGTTAAGTCTTTTCAAGGGATGGCGCCAACAATCAACATAACAAAACACAAAGCAAAAACAATTAATGTAATTTTTCGTTTAATAGTAAATTCAGGAATTGCTTTTTCATCAAATTTAAAAGTTTTGGTATGTAGGTCGCGGTATTCATAAACTAATGAACGTTCAGGGTTATTTTTTACACGGTAGGCATAGAAGGTAGTAAATCCTATACCAGCCACTAAGAATACTACATAAACAATAATCCGGAAAATCATACCATCGTAAGAAGTCAATACTAATCCAGAAATGTTTGCAGCGTTAACTGCATCCACCGATGTCATAATCATGAACGGATTAATGATCGAACTACAAACACCCAGTCCGGCGCCAAATAAAATAATTACTACACCAGTAATGCCGTCAAATCCAGCCGCCAAAACAATTGGCATAACTATTGCATAAAATGCAATGGTTTCTTCACACATGCCAAACGTTGTACCACCAATCGAAAATAAAATCATGATGATTGGTATGATAATTAATTCTTTACCGCGTAATTTTTTAACTAATCTACCAATACCAGCTTCTAAAGCTTTAGAAGCGTTAATAACTTGTAAAAATATACCCATGATTAGTAAATAAACTATTACTTCAGACCCATCAATAAAACCTTTAATGGGTGATAAAATCACATCAAAAATACCAGGAATAGTATAAGCTTCACCACTTTCATTTGAAAAATGTCCTTCAATGGAATAGACTAATCAAATTGCTAAAACAACAACAAGTGTTACAATTACTAATAAAATCTGTACTTGTAATGGTTCTTTCTTTGGTTTTCAATTTGGATCTTTTGCTAGTTGCAAATTTTTATAAATATGTTTTTGCTGACGAATAATAATAAAATTAGCAACAACTCCCACTAACGGTAATCAAATCATTGCAATTAATAAATGTTTTTGTTTAAATGCCAATATTCTCTTTAAAACATAATAAGTGTTGTAAGCATTTAAACACAAACTAATTGCAATAATAATTGCAGCATTTACACAACAACCGTTAAATTGAATATTTGTTAAATTACTACGACCTAAAGTAAATAAAAAAATCAAAAATATCATTCCGTAGGTAAATAAAGATGTACCAACCAAAATACGTTTTGCTATTAAGTTAACGGGTCTTGATTCAATTTTTTTCATTAATTTTATTTAATTGTTTTAACTATTTCCTTAATGAGTTCATAAGTATATAAAATAGATTTAATTTCAGTGCGTTCTTTTGTTGTGTGTGGATTTTCAATATTAGCGCCGATACTCACGGCAGTAATATTAGGATAATGTTTGACAATTTCACCAATTTCTAAAACAGCATGAATTTGACTTAACTTAGTAAAGTGATTAAACTTTTCTTTGGCAAGATGTTGAATGAATAGTGCCAAACGATTATTAAGACTACCAATTAAACCATTACAAAAATTAACTGTTTTGGATGAGCCACCAACCAATGAAAATAATGCCGATAGTTTATTATTTAGTTTGTTAATGTCGTATTCGTTAGCTGCTCGTTGTAGTCAACTAAATCTTGCTTCAGTTGGTTGCAATACAATTTGGCCCAGATTAGTTGATGTGTGAGGAATGCCGAAATAATTGTCAAAATTATTTAGTCCATTGTTAACGGCAATAAGTAAATTTATTAGTTTAGTTGTGTCGTCATATGTTAATGGATTTTGGCTAGCTTTAACTGTATTGATTACCAAAGACAAATGTTTTTCAGTAGTTTCATAAATATTAAATAGCACATTAAAATTACTTAAAAAAGTTTTTTTAAATTGATTAACATTGCGTTGTTCTAAATTAATAATGACTTCACAATGTGGCGGAATCAAATTCAATTGTTGAGATGTTTTAATATCGATAAGTTGAAATTTATATTTATTAGAAATATTTTTAAGAATATTAAACATCTCAACGACAGTATTAACAACACTTTTATGAATGTCGATGCCAGAATGACCACCATTGCCGTTCATTATTCTAACGCTTAAATCAACCGTTCCGTCTTTACGAGCTATTCTATTTAATGGCACAAAACCATTAAAATCACAACAATAACCACTGCCAATAATAATGTTATTGTCAGATTCACTGTCAACATTAATTAAATAAGGGCTTTGAATTCAATCTCGATTTAATTTAATTGCGCCAATTGTGGTGGTTTCTTCTTCCACGGTAAAAACGGCTTCTAATGGTCCATGTTCTACTTTAACATCTGTTAGTAAGGCTAAAATCAAAGCTAAGCCAACGCCGTTATCGGCTCCTAAAGTAGTTCCTTTAGCTTTGATTCAGCCACTATCTTCATAATAATCTATTGGGTCAGTTTTAAAATTATGCTTAGAATCTATTGTTTTTTCACCAACCATATCAAGGTGCGCTTGAAAACAGATGCTAGGAACCTTTAATGGGCCATTCTTACTTGCGTAAATATTTCCCAGTTTATCAGTTATTACTTTACATTTATTTTTCTTTAAGAGATTGACAATATAAAGAGCCAGTTTTTGTTCATGACCACTAACGTGAGGTATTTTACAAATTTCGGTAAAATATTTGAAAACTAGATTTTGCTTCATAATTGTTCCTTATTATAACTTAATATATTTATCTAATAGTATTGTAGGTACATTAGCACATGTTTTATAATTTATCTTATGCACTCGTGGCGGAACTGGCAGACGCGCTACCTTGAGGTGGTAGTATCTAACGATGTGTGAGTTCAAATCTCGTCGAGTGCACCAATTTATGGACAATTACCCAAGAGGCTCAAGGGGAACGCTTGGAAAGCGTT
>JAIRKU010000005.1 GCA_031259945.1 Mycoplasmataceae bacterium | reverse complement strand
GTAAAATCAATCTCTAATTCACTTTATATAAACGAGAATGTTCTCATTAAATTGGCATAAAATATTTTTTATTTTTCTTGTAAAAAAACAAAATTTGATAATTACAGCCATTGTAAAATACTTCAAATAACGGCAAATATAATTAAATGATTCCAATCTCGAAATGTTTCGGAAACCTTCATCTTATTTTAGTATACCGAAAATCACGTTCAATTAAATTTTTGAATCATTCGCTTTTAAACAGGATATGACATTTTCCCTTTTAAACTACACATTTTTACAGATTAAGTAAACAAGATATTACGAGTGGTGTATAATAACTATCGTTTAAATATTTAATTAATAGGTTGAGGAAATATATATGAATTTTTTTAGTAAATTATTTGGCAAGAAAAATAAAGTTAATAATGAAGTTTTGGAGGTTTGTGCTCCAGTTGATGGTGAAGTTATTCCTACATCTCAAGTTAAAGACGAAACGTTTAGCAAAGACATGATTGGTCGCGGCTTTGCCGTAATTCCGTCTGGCAAAGACTTTGTTGCACCAATTGATGGAGAACTTACATTAGTCGCTGAAACCGGTCATGCTTTTTCAATTAAAGCACAGAATGGTATCGAAATTTTAATTCACATTGGTATTGATACAGTTAATCTTAATTCCAATCACAAACTAGGTGAACCACTTCAAGGCTTTAAAGTAATTGCTAAAACCGGCGATAAAGTTTCTAAAGGAGCACCAATTATTGAAGCAGATCTTGAATTTATTAAATCCAAGAAATTAGAAATACAAACTCCTGTGATTATTCTTAATAATGAATTTAGTGCTAATAAAACAATTTCTAATATTTTAACGAATGGTACAGTAACTAAAGGTACTAAAATCTTAGAAGTTAAATAAATTTTATATTTTTATTATGAACAAACTTTTCAAAGGGATAGGCGCAAGTGACGGTATTGTAATCAGCAGCGCTTATTTGTTAGTTCGGCCAAAATTTGATATTAATGATCAGCTTGTTTCTAATATTGATGAAGAAGTTAAAAAATATCAAAATGCTATCGCTACTACAGTGCAACAATTAACCAAAATTAAAGAAATTGCCGTTAATAAAATAGGGCAAGATAAGGCTGAAGTTTTTGATGCACATATTCAAATTGCAAATGATCCAGAAATTAGTCAAGAAGTTATTCATACTATCACAAACACAAAAATGAATGCTGCTAATGTAGCTAATACTATTTTTGATAAACATTACGAAACATTTAAAGCGATGACAGATGCTTACTTTCGCGAAAGAGCGGCTGATGTTTTAGATGTTAAAAAGAGAATTCTTAGTAATCTTTTAAATATTCCGCTACCCGATATTGGTGATATCAATCGTGAAGTAATTTTGATTGCTCACGATTTAACACCATCAGAAACAGCTTTATTAGACAAAAAATATGTCAGAGCTTTTATTACGGAAATTGGTGGTAGAACTAGCCATGCCGCCATTATGGCTCGAACGATGGAGATTCCTGCGGTTCTAGGTGTTACCAATATATTGAATGAAGTTAAAAATGATCAACCAATAGGTTTAAATGGCGATACCGGCGAAATTGAAATTGAACCAAAAGATAGCAGCATATGAGAAAACAGAATCACTGCTTATGCAAAAGAAAAAAATGAATTGAAGAAATATGTTAACATACCCACAATTACTTTAGATCAACATAAAGTAGAATTAAGTGCTAATATCGGTAAACCAACCGATGCCGCTATTGCATTAAGTAATGGCGCTGAAGGTATCGGTTTGTATCGTAGTGAATTTTTATATATGGATAATGATCATTGACCAACCGAAGAAGAACAATTCAATGGTTATAAAGATGTTCTACAAGAACTTGGTGGTAAATTAACTGTAATACGTACTCTCGATATAGGTGGTGATAAAAAATTATCTTATTATCAATTTCCTCAAGAGATGAACCCCTTTTTAGGATATCGTGCTATTCGTTTTTGTTTAGATAATAAAGAAATTTTTAAAACACAATTACGTGCATTAGGTCGAGCATCAGTCTTTGGTAAACTAGGCATTATGTTTCCGATGGTGGCCACTATCGACGAATTCAAAGAAGCTAAAGCATTTACCATGCAAACGTTTGCAGAACTACGCAAAGAAGGGCATAAAGTAAGAGATGATATTCAAATAGGTATGATGACTGAAATTCCTTCTTCAGCCGTTTTGGCAAAAAAATTTAGTAAATACGTTGATTTTTTTTCCATTGGTACTAATGATTTAAACCAATATGCCTTTGCTTGTGATCGTATGTCGCAAAAAGTCTCATATTTGTATCAACCTAATAACCCCGCTCTATTAACTCTAATAAAAATGACGATAGATGGCGGCCATAACAATAAACTTTGAGTCGGTATGTGTGGCGAAATGGCAGGAAATATATATTCATTACCGATTTTACTTGGATTAGGGCTTGATGAATTTTCAATGAGCGCTACTTCCATTCCTAAAGCAAGAAAAATTATTAATAACCTTTCATTTAATGAATGTCAAAAATTAGCTCAAAAAACTTTGGAACTAGAAACAGTAGAACAAGTTAATAATCTTGTAACTAATTTTTTAAAACAAAAAAATTTAATTATTTAATTCTCAATCAATTAATTTTCATCCTTTTTATGATATTTACCTAATTCGCTATTATGTTTGTCTCTCTAACAAGTATAATGATTGGCAATAATGCCACAAAATTTAATTTTTAACTACTCTACTGCCACCAACAAAGGGCTCCGTGAAATTAATGAAGATGCCAATTGAATTGGTTTCAATAAACATGGCCAAGGTTTAATTGTTGTTTGCGATGGCATTGGTTCTCAAGATGACAGCCAAATAGCTTCATTAATCACAGTAGATGTTTTCAAAAAAAATTTTTCAAAAAAAAGTAAAGTTCGTAATATTGAATACTTTTTTAATAAATGTTTGAGAACCTCGTACAACCAAATAACTAATATTGCTAACCAAAAATTAAACGGTAAAAAAATCGGCACCACACTAGTCGTTACTTTTATTGACGGAACGAAAGTAACGACTTTTAATTTAGGCGATTCTCGTCTTTATCATTATTCTTTACAAGACGAACAATGAACAATAATAACGCGTGATCATAATCTTTACAATCATTTTATTGATTTAGCAGAAAAAGATAAAAGCGTGGATATCAACACACTTTGTGCTCGTTATAAAAATCAATTATTAGCCTTAACTAAATGTTTAGAAAGTAATAGTACCGTGCATAATAACTACGATAAATTCGTATTTAATATCTGTGGTGGTGACGTTTTATTCCAAGCAACTGATGGTGTTTATCATTTTTTAAAATTAAGTGACGTTACTGAAACCATCAAAAACAATAGAAATAATTTTGACGCCATTAGTCGTAATTTAATTCATATCGCTTTAGACAATAAGAGCAACGATAATTTGACTTGTGTAGTAGTGGAGCCACTCAATGCCAACTCAGACGACTAATGATAAACCACAATTTATCAAAATTGAGTTTCATCCCAATGATATTGTTTTAGAACGATATCGAATTCTAGATCGTCTGGGAACTGGTGGTATGTCTTCAATTGTTTACAAAGCTGAAGACATAAATATTAAGAATGATGATTTTTTACCTAACAAAGAAAAATATGTTGCCATTAAAGTAGTCAATCGTGATGAAACATGAAAAGAAAATGAATGAATTAAAATTCATAACGAATGTGTCACTAGTCAGAGAGTGGCAAATAAAAAGAATATTGTTAATACTTATGAAGTTTCAAAAATTAATAATGGCAATACGATTATCATCGTTATGGAATATATTGATGGAATTTCTTTACAACAACACTTAGAAAAAGTAGATTCTTTAAATTTATCGGAGGCGATATATTATTTTCAACGTATCTTAGAAGCTATTAAAGAATTACACAGTTTTAAAGAAAAAATCATTCATCGTGATTTAAAACCAGACAACATCATGTTGACCAAAGATTTAATGCACGTAAAAATTATTGATTTTGGTATTTCGTCAGTGATGATTGATGCTACTTTAGCAGGTGATCGTAAAATAATTACTAACGAAGAAAGTATTTTTGGAACATATCCATACATTTCGCCCGATTGGAAAAAATTAAAAAGAATGCCGATTTTAGAACGTCAAAAATTAATTGGTTTACAATTTGATTTTTTTCCTTTAGGTGTAATATTTTACGAAATGTTGATGGGTGAAAAGCCGTTTAAGGCTAATAAGGATAATGATCAAAGCATTTTCGATATGCCGCTTAAATATGACATGATGTGTATTAGTGATATTAATCCCAATATTCCGGTTACAATTGAAAATATTATTTTCCGTTGTTTAGCTTGCAAAGATAGCGATATCAAATATCGTTATCATTCGATTGATCAAATTATTGCTGATTTAGATAATTATCGTAACGATCCTCAAAAAAGTTCTTTCGCTAAATTATTAAAACCAAATAATGAAAGAACGCTACAATTGAGTAATGCTTTTAATGTACAACAACAAAAATTACGTGAAAAATTTTATGAACAACATTGATTTTATTGATTGACGTTTACTATTGCTGTTATCATTTTAGTTTTAATTGTAATATTGGCAGCATTACACGAATTGAAATAACTATAATAATCTTCTTATGTTCAAGTTTAAAATAGACAATGTAAATAATAAAATTAATGGTAAACTGATGAATCATTATCAAAAAACAGTTGATACCCTAGTAAAAAAAATTGATTTGAAGGTATTAGAAGGCACTGATATGATGGGGTGATTAGATTTAGTTGATTCATATAATACTCATGATATCATTCAAATGAAAGCGAAGGCTAAAGAATGAATTAAAGCCAAGCTTAAATATGTATTAGTTATTGGTATCGGTGGTTCTTATGTTGGTGTAAGGGCGGCAATTGATATGTGTTGTGGTAATTTCAATAAAAATCGTCCACAAATAATTTGGGTACATAATATGGCTGCTTCTTACATCGTTGCTTTAAAACGTATGTTAAATAATGAAAAATTTGGTATTGTTGTTATTTCTAAATCTGGTACAACCCTTGAACCCGCTATCACTTTTAGAATTTTCAGAGAATTATTGCAAAAAAATGTTGGCATTAGTAAATTACGAAAATACATTGTTGCTATCACCGATATAGAAAAAGGCACTTTACATGATTATGCAAAACAGCATCATATAGCTACTTTTGGTATACCAAATGACATAGGGGGCCGTTTTTCTACTTTAACGCCAGTAGGAATGTTCGCGATGATTCTTAAAGGCCTAGATCCATTAATGGTGTTGAAAGGTGCAAAACAAGCCATAAAAGATACTAGTGATAGCGATCTAAATATTAATACTGCTTTTACATACGCATGCTATCGCCATTACTTAGCCACAGTTAAAAATTACCAAATTGAAAATTTTATTGTTTACGATCCTGCTTTACAATTTGTTGGCGAAATGTGACGCCAAATTTTTGGTGAATCTGAAGGTAAAAACAATAAAGGATTATTTCCTGCTACTTGCTTATTTACAACAGATTTACATTCTATGGGGCAATATTTACAACAAGGCACTCGTAATTTTTTTGAAACAACATTAATTGTTAATAAACCAAAATTAGATTTAATTTTAAAAGTAAATGATAATAATGATAAATTAAAATACTTGAACAATAAATCTTTAGATTTAGTTAATCGAAGAGCTTTTGAAGGTACTATATCTGCACACACTAAAATTGGTAAGGTAGATAACTTCATTATAGAAATCGGTGCAAATGATGAATTTCACTTTGGTTATTTATTTATGTGATTTGCCATAACTGTAACAATTAGCGGATATTTATTAAAAATTAATCCATTTAACCAACCAGGTGTTGAACAATATAAAAATAATATGTTTAAATTACTTGGACGTAAAAATTAATTTTAAAATAGTTCTTTAACATATTTTTAGAATACAAGAGGCATCTATGGACACATTTAAAATAAATATAACACCGTTAATAACAAAAACACTTTCTAAAACAATCGCTGAGTAAAATTAGCGATTTTTTCTACCATAACCAAGAAGTCTATAAGCTTCTTCGTCAAATTCTTCCATTCATTCTTTTAAAGTTTTTAGCTTTTTATTTTTCATGCCACAATTGGCATATTTACTTTTTATTTATTTTTAAAAAAAGAACATCCAAATCTTTTTCATTAATTTCACTCGGTGTTTGCATCATTAAATCTATTCCATGACTATTTTTAGGGAATGCAATTACATCTCGAATGTTTTCAGAATTGGTTAACAACATGACGAGACGATCTAAACCTAATGCAATTCCACCATGTGGCGGAACGCCAAATTGAAAAGCATTTAACAAAAAACCAAATTTTGATTGAATTTCCGATGGCCCCAAACCAATTGCTTTAAACATACGGTTTTGAATTTCTTTATCAGTAATTCTAATGGAACCGCCACCAATTTCATAGCCATTTAAAACAATATCGTAGGCGCGAGCTTTAGCTTGAGTCATATTAGTATCAAAATTATTTAATGTGTCAATTGTAGGCGAAGTAAAAGGATGATGAGCAGCTTGATATGACTTTTTTTCTTCATCATATTCAAATAGTGGCCAGTCAACAATTCATACAAAACAATATTCATTATTTTTTTTAAGGTTCAATATGTTACCTAATGCATTTCTTACAGCGCCCAAAGCCTGGTTCACAACATTTATGCTATCGGCAATCAATAGTAAAGTGCCTTTGATAAGCTTATGTTCTTGGAATATACGGTTAATAATATCTGCCTCAATTTTTTTAGCAGAACCGTCGTAATGATTATTTTCATATGTTAAATACATAAGATCATAAGCTTTATTATCCTTAGCATATTTACGTAACATTTCAATCTGCTTGTGTTCTAAAAGCACATTGGGAACTAAAATATATTTAAGCCCTTTTTTATTCAATAACGCTTGTTTGATTACATTAAATTGTGTATTTTTAAAATATGCTTTGCCATCATGTAATTTTAATTCAAAGCGCAAATCTGGCTTATCAGAACCATAATCGTTCATCGCTACATCATAAGACATAATTGGGAATGGTACATTTAATTTAACATTTAATGTTTGTTCAAAAACCTTTGCAAACATTTGTTCAACTATGGTCATAATCATCTTTTCATCACAAAAAGACATTTCTAAATCTAATTGAGTGAATTCTGGTTGACGATCAGCCCGAAGATCTTCGTCACGAAAACAACGTGCTATTTGAAAATAACGATTCATGCCAGCCAACATCAAAAGTTGTTTATAGATTTGCGGTGATTGTGGCAAGGCATAAAAATTATTGGCTTTTACTCTAGTTGGCACAACATAATCGCGCGCGCCTTCTGGAGTGGCTTTTGATAAAATGGGGGTTTCAATTTCAATGAATTCACGACTTAATAAGTAACTACGAATCGCATTATTTAGCTTTGAACGAAAAATTATTTTGTCTCTGATGATTGGACGACGCAAATCTAGATAACGATATTTTAAACGGACTTCTTCTAGCGCATCAGTTACATCATTAACAATCATTGGTGTAGGTAATGATGAAGATAATACTTTAAAAGTTTCTAATTCAATTTCAATATCTCCGTTAGGAATTTTATGATTAACATTTTTACGAGTGCTTACTGTTCCTGAAATCTCTACTACTGATTCTTTAGTTGCGTTAAAGGCTTCATTAAAATATTTATTATCTTCTTTTACAACAACTTGGACTAAGCCATATCTGTCTGCTACATCTAAAAATAATAAAGAACCAAGTTTACGATTTTTCTTTATTCATCCTTTAATTGTTACTTGTTGGTTAATTTTATGATAATCAATTTTTCCGCAATAACTTCATTCCATAACACAATCTTTATATTAGTTATTCTGAATAAAACTAACAATATTTTTAATTTCAACAACTTCTTGTTTAAGTGTTTTTTGATTCTTGATAACGACTTTTTCATCTTTTAACTCTTTTTCACCTAGGATGATAACAAATCGCGCTTTCAATGTTTCGGCATAATTAAAGCTTTTAGATAATTTGTAGGCATCAAATTTACATACTGCCGGAATGCCGGCTGAACGTAAAATGGATAAAATCAAGAATGCAAGAAAATGAGATTTCTCATTTAAATTAGCCACAACTACATCAATTGGTTTTTCAATAGACGATGGTAAAGCTATGTTTTCATATTCTAAAACTAATAAAAGTCTTTCTATTCCTAAAGCAAAACCTAAGCAAGAATATTCGCCGCCGCCTAGTTCTTTAACTAAATTAGCATAACGTCCACCACCAATAATTGTTGGTTGGCCAGCCAATCTTTCATCAGTTGAATTAATTTCAAAAATAAAATTAGTATAGTAATCTAACCCTCGCACTAATGTTGAATCAACAATAAAATTAATTTGCATTTTGTTGAGATAAGTAGTGATACTTTTGAAATCCTCTTTTTCTTGATTTGTCAAAAACTTATCAATTTTCGGTGCATTTTTAACGAAATCTTTCTTGCCATCTTCCTTATCATCCAAAATTCGTAACGGATTAGTTTGAATGCGAGATTGTGATGGTTCTGAGAGTTGATTTTTATATTTACTAAAATATCGGCGTAACTCTTTAATTCATTTGTCTCGTGCTACAAAGTTACCGATATTATTGATAGAAAGGCGATAATTTTTGATACCTAGGGTTTGCATAATAGTAACTGCCATCAATAATAAATCGACATCATCCATCACAGAATTGGTATTAATACACTCCACGCCAAATTGATGAAATTGACGAAGCCTACCGTTTTGCGGACGTTCATACCTAAACATTGGCCCAGCATATGATAATTTAATGGGCGAAGATAGTTTATTAAGTAATTTTGCTTCAATTACTGCACGGATAATCCCAGCTGTTCCTTCAGGACGTAGAACCATCTCGCGATCAGACTTATCTTTAAAGGCATAAAATTCTTTTTTTACAATATCACTAGTCGCTCCAACAGAACGAATAAACAGTTCGCTTGTTTCAAAAATTGGTGTTTGAATTTCACGATAACCATTTAGGTTAGCAATTAAAAACAGCATATCTATTAATGTACGATATCTTTGGGCGATTTCTGGCAATCAATCTTCTGTGCCTCGGGGTTTTGTATATTTCATATTTGGTTATGTTCATAATTATATTAATTAGTCATAATAAATGTTTTATAATAGTAAACTATTTTTTAATAAGACATGAAAATTTGACCGTTTAATAGAAAGAAAAAAAGTGTTAAATCTACTGACGACAGTCTTCTTTTTGCTTCTACTGATAAGAAAAAACCCAGTCGAGCTGGTCTTATCGGCTCATTTATTACTGCTTTTATCATATTAGGTTTTGGCGCTGCAGGTATTGGCGTATCTGCCGTTAAGCAAACCATGGGTAGTGAATTCAATAAGTCTTATAACATGCGTTTTGAGTTAAATCCATATGACGAACAATCTTTTGGTAATAGTAAAGAATTAATTGATAAAAGTGAACCGTTTGCTAATCAAGCAAAGGATTGTGCTAATGCTTATTCCAAATTTTTGCACGAAAAAGGCATTGACAATGTCAATGTATATCCCGAATGAATACCACAACAAAGTTTAAACCCAGATGATCCTACTTACGAACATTCTGGTCGTATCTTTATCAATGCTGTATTGCCGCTAGAATATTATTACAATACACTCGATGAGAAACAACAAGAAGTCCCTGAAACGAATATTTATATGAATAATGTCTTCTCATCTAGATTAACAGCCATTATTCAAAATAATAACGACACTACTAAACAGTTTTCTGTCGTTCCCTTAAATCAATATATCGACTCTGCCACACCAGCTAAAATCAATAGTAAAAACCCTCAAGAAGTACAAATAAAATTAAATACTTCTCTTGAAAATATTGTTGATGTCTTGGACAACACTTCAAATGATAAAAATCACTCCGAAATATATATCGTACAAAATTATGACCAATTGATAAATTATTTAACTTACATTTTACAATTTGAATATAACTTTAAAAATCCAGGTTCGCAATCTACTGATACAAAAAAGCAATTTTCTGATGTTAACGATTACATTAAAAATAACGGTAATGGCGAAGATAGTTTTTATAACGATTACAATACCAATTCACCAATCACAAGCACTAGTCAAACAGTATTACAAAACATTAACACCATATCAAATTATGGATACAATCAAGTGACAAATAGCGGCGGAAAACTAACAATTGATGATACATCATACAACAATGATGTCAATTTAAATACAGATGCTTTGCTGTATTTAACATCAAAAATTAAATCTGCTTCTGATAAGGAGTGGGACGATCCTACCACCACAACAAATTACAATTTCTTAAAAAAATATGTAATAGCCTGTGGGCAAGCTGACAAAAAAACTCCTTCTTCAGAATCAGATATTTCCGCTAGTTCTTTTTTAAAAATTATTCCAGATAAAGATCCAACAAATACTAAAGAATTAAGTAATTTTCAATGATTAACTATTAATGCTGCAACTCGTTATGATGCTAATAAAATTCTTAAAAGCATACAAAGCTTTGCTTTTAAATTACCGATTAAAATAATTAATGAACCATACCAAGTAACCACAAATATATCGGCATCGACATCCAACGATGATACTACTGGTTTGTTTAATACTATAGTGAATAATATTTCAACGGTTGAGCAGCAGCTTACACCAAGCGTTTTTGGCATTAAACCTATTTTAGGAATAGTTATTTCGCTTGCTTTAATTATTCTAGGCATCGGTATTCTTATATCGATTTTATACCGTATACCAGGAGCATTTGGTATTGTAGCTATAGTTGCTTCGTTTGGTTTAACATTAATGATCATGGTTTTATCAAACTATGCTTTAAGCATGTCAATGTTCATGGGTTTATTAATTGGAACGATTGGTAGTACATTGTCACTTTTTGGTTGATGTAATCGAATTCGAAAAATACATCGCACCGGCATGATGTTTGATGTAGCAGTCCGTAAAGGCATTAAGAAAGGTTTCTTACCAGCGCTTGATATTCATGCAATATTATTAATTTTAGGTATTGGTATTTCTTATTTTGGTGCTAATCAAGTGGCTGTTTTTGGTAATACTTTATTAATCTTTAGTATTATTTCGTTCTCCTTAACTACAGTTGTATGAATGTTGCTTGTTTTATTATTATTTAACAACAAGTTAGGTTTTGATAAATTAAAGTGGTTTTTTAAAGATAAAAAAGAAAAAATGGTTTCTATTTTACCAAACAAAAATTATGAAACAATTTTAGAGGGCAAGTTTGAAACCAAAAAATTTAGCGTTTTTGGAAAACGGCAAATTATTTGTGCTAGCGCAATTGGATTAGTAGCTATTTTAGGTGTTATCCTTATTTTAGTTGTTGGTGTACATAGTTCATATGTATTTTATGGCGGTAGTAGAATCGTTACTCCTATTAGTGTTTACAATGATCATGTTAGCGTCTTTAGTGGATATTCGGAGATGGTTCAATCCAACGGGCTTGTGTATTTATACTATAACCATGCATTTGATATGACGAAATTAACAAATAATGGAATTTCATTGGGATTTAATTTATCATCGCCCACATGAGCTTCATTACAAAGCATCAGTGCTGCCGGTGCAATCGATTATGTTACTTCATCGATTTATGTACTTTTAATTGCCAGCGCTTTGATTTCTGTATATGCTTTTATTAGACTAAATTGAATTAGTGTCATTCCTATTTTTGTAAGCTTATTATTAGGACCGTTACTAGCCGTTGGTATTGTGGCCATTTGTCAAATTTATTTTGATATTTATATTATTCTCGCATTGATAATAATTTATGCAGTCAACGCTCTATTTGTAATTAATTTAACTAGTGTTATTAATAATCAATGGATTCGTAAACAAATTTTCACTAGTCAAGATTTAAGAAAAATTATTAATTTGGAGTTAAAAAATTCCCTTCTTTTCTATATCAAAATGTATGTTATTGTAATTGGCGGGTTTTTAATTATGCTATTATTCTGTTCCAAAGATTTAATATGATTTAATTTAGTTGTTTGCATTGGTATTTTAGCAACTACTGCCATCATGTATGCTGTTCTACCAATTATGTTATATTGATTCATTCGCATTCGTTATCGTTATTTGACATCAGTCAACTTTGAAAATCCATTATTACGTAAAAACTATGATACGGTTGATGAACAATTAATCGATGGCATTAATAAATTTAAACGCAAACGTCCAACACTTTAGTTAATTATGGAATTATTAGATAAAGATTGATATCAAACTAACATCGAAGATACCTTTCGATTTTTAGATACTAACGAAAACGGCTTAAAAGATCATCAAATCATTGAGCGTCGTACACAGTTTGGTACGAATGAGTTGCACCAAAAAAAGAAACGTAGTGTTTGATCTATTGCATTAGGTCAATTTAAAGATGTCATGATTAACATATTGTTAGTTGCTGCTTTACTTGGTATTATTTTTGGTGTTATTAAATGATCACAAAATGAAAAAGATTGATATGTAGAATTAGCAGAAGGTTTAGTCATTTTAAGTATCGTTTTAATAAATGGCACAATTAGTACTATTCAAGAAATGCGTGCTTCTAATGCTTTAGAAGCTTTAAAAAAAATTGGCGCTCCTACATCGCGTGTTGTGCGAGATGGGAAAACATTAATTATTCCTTCTAGCGAGATTGTAATTGGGGATATTGTTTACATTGAAGATGGTTCGATTGTGCCAGCTGATATTCGCCTTATTGAAAGCAGTAATTTAAAAATTCAAGAAGCTTCTTTAACAGGGGAAAGCGTACCAGTTGAAAAGGATGCTAAGCAGCTTTATAACCAAAAAATACCTTTAGGCGATCGTAAAAACATGTGCTACAGTTCATCAATCGTTACTTACGGTAATGGTGTTGGTATCGTCGTAGCTATTGGTATGAAAACCGAAATTGGTCAGATTGCTAAGATGTTAAGCGAACAAAAAGAACAAGAAACACCGATGAAGAAAAAACTAAATAAAGTTGGCAAGATTTTAAGTATTGTTGGCGCCATCACCGCTATCATCGTGTTGGCAGTTGGGTTTGGTACTTATAATTGACAGAATCCTCCAGAAAATTTTGGATGATTAGAGCCATTGATGCTATCAATTACTTTAGCAGTTGCGGTTATTCCAGAAGGTTTGCCAGTCACGGCTACAATAGTTATGTCATTAGGCGTACAACGCATGGCTAAGAAAAATGCAATTATTCACAAATTACCAACTGTAGAAACTTTAGGGAATGCTACAGTTATTTGTAGCGATAAAACAGGTACATTAACACTGAACCAAATGACTGTACTTAATGTTTTGAATATTGACGATATTTTACATAAACGATTGGTTCCAATCTCAGAGTCTACAAAACACATTGAATTGTATCAAGATGTTATTGCGGCTGGTGTTTTGTGTAATAATGCAGAACTTGATGAGCACAATCCCAATATTACAGTTGGTGATCCAACCGAAGGTGCTTTATTAAATTTAGCTTCCTCTTTTAAAATTAATTACAAAGATTTAAGAACAAAATACCCGAGAATTTATGAACAGCCATTTGATTCTGTTCGTAAACGTATGTCTAGTTTACACAGTTACGGCGATAAAACATATTTATTTACTAAAGGTGCGTCCGAAGAATTGCTTGCCAAATGTAAATTCATTCAAACGGATGATGGACAACGTGAAATTTCAGAAGAAGATATTAAATTAATTCATGAAATGATTCACTCTATGTCTTCTAAAGCATTACGAGTTTTAGGTTTTGCTAAAACACCGTGCACCAAAAGTGCTGAAGGTGATTTAGAAAATAATTTAGTTTTTATTGGTTTAATAGGCATGATCGATCCACCGCGTAAAGAAGTAATTGATGCCATTAAAACTTGTCATGAAGCTGGTATTAAAACATTTATGATTACCGGCGATCATAAAATCACCGCTAAAGTAATAGCTACTGAACTTGGTATGTTTGTTGAAGACACAACAAGCGCTATAGCTGAATCAATTGAAACTTTTAGAACAGAACGCATATTAGGCAAACAATTAGGAGTTTTACAAAAAGGTAATATTGTTATTACTGGTGAAGAACTAGATAAAATGAGCGATGAAGAATTAAATAAAGTAATTGAAAATGCGACAGTTTTCGCTCGTGTTTCACCTAGCGCTAAATTAAGAATTGTTAGAGCTTTACAGGCCAACCATGAAGTTGTTGCCATGACTGGCGATGGAGTAAACGATGCACCAGCGCTTAAAAGTGCTGATATTGGTGTAGCGATGGGCATGACTGGAACTGATGTTGCTAAAGATGCAGCTGATATGATTTTATTAGATGATAACTTTACCACGATTGGTAATGCTATTTTTGAAGGACGACGCATTTATCGTAATATTCAAAAAGTTATTCAATATTTAATTGCTGGTAATGTAGCCGAAATTTTACTTGTCTTGATTGCTTTTTTGGCAGATGCTATTATGACGGGATTTGGTAAGCCTAATGTATTTCCAGAGGTTTTAAATCCAATTCAATTATTAATTATTAACTTACTAACAGAAACAATTCCTTCTATTGCATTGGGTTTAGACTCAGCCGAAAAAGATATTATGAAACGCCAAGCCAAATTAGGTCAAAATTTATTTGAACGGAAACTGATTGTGCGAATCATTTGACAAGGTTCTTACTTATTTATCATTTCTTTAATTGCTTATCTATTAGCAATATTTGTATTCAAGAATCAAATGTATGGCCATAATCCCGAACATCGCGGAATGACAATGGGTTTCTTGACAATTGCTATTTCACAAACATTTCATGCCCTAAACATGCGTTCAGATAAAATTTCTATTTTTTCAAAAGCAAATCAAAAAAACTTGTTGTTGCCATTATTGTCCGGTGTTTCATTAGTGATTATTATTATCCTAGCGATGGTTAGCATGTACGGCGGTGGCGAAGGGACCATCTCTATTTTAGGTATGGAGCCAATGGGATATGCACCATGGTTGACTACAATTGGATTAGCTATTTCCATTATTCCTACGGTGGAAATTGCAAAAAAATTAAAAATTAATTAATTCAATACTAAAATATTACATAAGGAATGGTCTTTATATTATGGAAAAAGAAAAAAGTTTATTAACCCAAGAGGGTAAGGAAAAATTAGAACATGAGCTGCGTGAGTTGATTGATGTAAAGCGCCCAGCGACTATTAAAACAATCCAAGAAGCTCGTGAACAAGGTGATTTAAGTGAAAATGCTGATTATGATGCAGCAAAAAATCGTCAAGCTGAAATTGAAGGGCGTATTAAGGAAATTCAAGCTATCTTAGATCGAGCTGAAATTATTACCGAAAATTCTAAAGATGATCGTAAAGTAAAAGTCGGTAGTAAAGTAACTGTTCTTGATTTAAACGAAAACGAAGAGTTCACTTATGAAATCGTAGGTGAAGTAGAGGCAGATCCAGATCAAAACAAAATATCTAATCTTTCTCCTCTAGCTAAATCAATTTTAAATAAAACTATTGGTACAATTGTAGAAGTTCACGGCATTGAAGATTCTTACAAGATCAAAATTAAAAAAATAGAAAATTAGTACAATTCCGATATCTTTAAAAGAGAATCTATAGTGAAAACACAATTAAAATTAACAAGTCATAATTCTAACATTTACAAAATAAGTAAAAAAGCTGTATGAATTACTTGTGGGACAATTTTAGGTTTATTAGTAATCTTAATGACAATCGCTGCATTTTTTGATTATCAGATTGATTGAATATTAGCATTAGGTGAATTACCTAATCCTAGTTCTAAATTTGTTTATACTGGTGATATTTTTGCCAGAATAATGGAGATAGTGGGTACAGGCCCATGTATTCTATGCACAATAGCGGCATTAGTTATTTTTAATCAAAATGCTTATAAAATTTCTTCGAACGTTTGAAGACAAATTGTACGTTATGGCACAATTTTAGTAGCTGCAATGTGAGTTGTTTATTCTTGTTTCTTTCAATTTTTCCCATTAATGTTAGTTTCATTTGAGGGTGTACAACGTTATGGCGAGATTAGCCCATTAGATAGTTACGGCAATATTAAAACTCCGGCAACATTTTGGTGTTTTATTGGGTTAGGTATATTATTTTGTTTCTTATTTATTGTACCAACATGATTAATTCTTCGCCGTGTCGAAAAACAAACTATGTCTGAATTACTAAGATGAGCATTTATTTTGACTTCAGCTAGTGTTATTTCGATTTTATTAGTTGAAATTGCGATTAAACCAACATTACAAAGAGAACGTTTCCGTTTCTTGGTATCTAATAACGTAGTTGATCCTACAAATATGTGAGGTGTGCCAACTTGAAATTCCTATAAGGTAGTGTTAGCTAATGGAACGGTTAGCTATATTCCTGATAGTGCATCGCCTTATTTTAGACCTTTAACGATAGATGAACAAGGACAAATTATCAGTATAGGCAGTAATGATCCTAATGGTGGCTTTCACAGCTGGTATGCATTACCATACACACCATATGGTTATGGGTCTACTGGTAATTTACCTTTTATTAGTGAAGACGCTTCAAAATCATTCCCAAGTGGTCATGAAACTATGGCGGCTGTTGGTTTCTATTCTTTAGTATCGCTACCATTTACCGTAAGACGCTTGAATACTAAGAAAATTCGACGAATTTTATTTGTTGTAGCGGTGGTTGGTTCTGGGCTAGTAGCTTTCTGTAGATTACTTGCTGGTGCTCATTATTTAAGCGATGTGACTATTGGTAGTTTAATTGCAATTGGCTTACTCGTTATCTTCCATTGCCAATATTGCTATGGTTCGAAACATTTAGATCATTGAACTGGATTAAAAATTAATCCAAACCACTAAAATGAGGAAATAAATATGTTACATACACTTTTAACTGCTGCTCAAACTCAAACTACTAATTGATTTTTGATTGTAGGTCTAACAATCATTATTGCTTTGCCATTCATTGCTTCTAGTATTATTATTCCCATTTTAATAGCAATTCATCGACGTAAAACTAAAAAACCAACTCGAAGCAAAACGAAAAAACATAAAGGTGGCAAATATGAAAAGAATAAAGGTTTTTAGTTTTCTTATAGGAGCCGCTATGTTAGGCGTTACCGCTACAATATCACCCATGTTTTTGACAAGTTGCTCCTACACTTTACCTGTTTCACTTCAATTAGAAGTAGGCAAAGATGAATCTAACCCATGTCCATTATATTTGACGTCAAGTAATGCAAATTATCAAGGCACAATTGCGTCATTTGTAAGTATCGAAAACGAAGATCCGAGTGTGGCTGTAAAAGCTGAAGATTTTAAAATTGCCATTATTCGCGACGGAGGGCAAACAACTAAAAGATTGACGATTTCTAACTTGACTACTAATTCATCAGATCCAACAAAAGGTGATGTAACAATTAGTGCAAACACAAATAATATAACACCATATTTAGGACTACACGCACTTTCAATTCATTGAGATATTTCTTTACAAAAGCAGATAACCACCTCGCTACTGCAGAAGGCGCATTTGTATTTTATTTAGCTTTACTTCAATAGTTATTTCATTGATATGGTTTATAAAACGTATTACTAAAAAATCGGATTAAAGACCAAACAATATTAAAAAATATTATTTGTAAAGCAAAAATTTTAAGTGATATTACTTATGCACATATAATTATTGCCATGTTATCCGATTCATTAGTAGTCTTATCTATTATCATCATAATTTTGTTAATCTTTTTAATCACAATTCAAATTTTATTTGCCATTTATGGCAGTGAAATCAAAAACATATTTTATCGTTTACGATTTACTAAAAAAAGACGACGAGATGATATTAAATTTTTATTAGACTTTTTTAATAATCTGGCTAGCACTTTAGTTAAATTATCATCAGATCGCACTGGAGCTTTAATTATTATTGAAAACAAAGATAGTTTGGCGCCATACATTAATATCGGTAATAAAATTGATGCTGCTTTTTTCCCAGAATTTATCACAAGCATTTTTTACAATCATAAATCAGCACTACATGATGGCGCCATGATTATTCGTAATTGACGCATTGCTTCTTTGTCAAGTTATTTACCTATGACAAAAAAAATCATGAATGTTGAATACGGCGCACGTCACCGTGCGGCATTTGGTATTTGTGAAAAATATGATTGTTTTGCTTTTGTAGTTAGTGAAACTAATGGTAATATTACTACCGTCCATTTAGACGAGTTTAAACGATTAAGTCAATCTCCGGAGAAATTAGTAATTGAAATCGTTAAGATTTTTTCCAATGCCGGGATGTTTAAAGAACATAAAACATTGAGCAAAACAAATATTGTTAATGAAGTAGAGGAATTTAATAAAAGAAATCAAATTAAACAGAAGTAATTTGATTATGGTAAAATCTTTCCTATACCAAGGAGACGTACTCAAGTGGTTAAGAGGACACCCTGCTAAGGTGTTAGGTCGTTCTGCGATGCATGAGTTCGAGTCTCATCGTCTCCGCCATATGATTTAATTTGGGCAATTCCCGATGATAATCATCAAACAGTTTCAAAGTGTCTGTAAAACAAAACTTAAATAGTATAGCGAAAGATTATGATAAAAACAACAAAAAATAGTGAAAGAAAAATATTCGCACGAGATTTTTGAATAAAAAATAAAGGAAAAAAATACGGATTGTGAGTAGTTTTGGGGGTAAAATCTCCAAGCGAATTAAATAAAGCAGCTAGTCGTCAAATGGTTTCTGTACAATGTTCGGAATGTGGTAATGTATCAAATGTGGCTGCTTGCAGTTTGCTTTACAAAACAAGCAAAGCCTGTATGTCGTGTCGTTTCCGTAAATGAGATTTGGAATACGCTGTAACCGAAAAAAATTCCAAAATTTGAAAACTTCATCAAATTTGGCGTAAATATAAAAATGATTATTCAGATGAATGAAAAAACAATTTTGAAGCTTATGCAGATTTTGTAATTAAAAAGTTACGTTGACGCCCTGGGAAAGATTACATACATAAATTAGACAGAAAAAAACCAATGTCAGAAACGAATGTTTACATAATAAGACATAAGTAATAATAATTAATATCAATTATCCACCAAAAAACGTTGTTTTTACATATTTTGCTAATATATATGACCAACGAGTAATCGTGGCAGAAAGGGTTTTGGTGCCACACCTCAAATAAAACTCTAAGTAAAGCGATTCCTGCTAAGGGATCGTTTTTTCTTTTGATATTTTTTATTTTTGCCATTTAAATTTTAATGCGACATCAAACGAATAATATGAATGTGATATTATTATGATACATTGAATAATTAGAACAATCAAAGTGATAAAAAGTTTTTAATGATATCTTCATATTACCTGTAATATTGCTATATATTCTGCTAACTAAATTTTAATATGATATATTATGTATAATATGAATGTGATATTATTATGCCGTGAATAATTGGAATAATCGGAGCGATGGGAAGCTTTTTAATGATACCATTAGGGTTCGCATTAGGTGTATATATTCCGCTAGTAATTACCGATACTGCTTATCAGATATACAACACAATTGGGCTAAGTAGTTTTGCACGTCAATTATTTGGTTCTTCAAATGGTATCGGGGTAAATTGAAAAAATGGATTTAGTCAATTTCTTTTAATTGCTTTAATCATTGGTGCTATCAGTTTCGTTGTTACAATTTTATGTAATTCGGCAGCAAATTGAACAAGAACAGGAGTGAAAAAATCTGTAAGCTTAGCAAGAATTTCCTATGGCGTAATGTCAATTATTCTTGTACCAATAGTTTTTATTTTTTCAACTACTGTAACTTCCCTCATATTTAATGCCTTATCAGGAAATACTTCTTCCGCCATGATAACGGCTGGTGAACGGAATACATTTGTATCTATAATGGGCAGTTATAGCACCAAATTTACTTCTATTTTTAATACTCAATTCAATTTAGATGGTAGTAATACAAATTGACAAGATTCGCTTAAACAATTAATGGAATGAGTTAAACAAATTCAAACCGATGCCGCTAGTCAAGGTATGACTGGTCTACAATCAGCGTGTGACAAAATTATCCAAGACATAACTGCTGTGCAAACATCTTGTGACAGCACTTACATTCAAACACAAATGTTAAATTTAATGGATATCGCTCGAAGCATGACTATTGGACAAAGATTGAGTGATTTAAGCGCTTTGCAAACTTGTTATGACAACATATTTGGAAGTCAACAGGCTTATATGAATTTAATACATGATTTAAACAACATTACTCAATATAGCAATGCGTTTACTACTGGCGGAACACACGATTGTTTCATGAACATCTTTGGCGGTACTTTAGATTCTGGAGTGCATGTTAATGGATTTATAGGTTATGTGCAATATGGCGGTAATGATTCACCGTCTACTGTAAACTTCATCTATAGTATAAATAATGTTTTTTCTGATTATTCAATGCAAAATCCATTAAATCCTGCACAAAAATTAAATTATGTTTCAGGCTTTACTCAAATAATGAATGGTTGTAATTCTGGTGTTAAACCACTCGACAATCATTATTGAACATGTGGTTCTTGAGGCATGGTGCAAAACACTAGTTGAGTAGGCATAGATGAATTTTATCAAAGAGTAAATCCGCTTCCTACTTTTACATTAAGCGGGATGATTAATTCATTTGTACAAGGCCAAACTGGTAGCAATTCAAATTATAGTATTTGAATTCTTTACGGATCTGCATATGCCAATTTTTTCACCGGCCATATGGAAAGAGTTGTTGTCGGTATGATGGTAGCCAATATGATGATGGCTACAATGATGGCTTATGCATGGTACATGGTTGGTCGTGTTTTTGAATTAATAATATTATGGTTGGGTTCAATTATTGTAGCTTTTAAAGATGATGGTGAAGGGACACAATTTAGAATAATTATGAAAGCGGTGGTTAACAAAACACTCTCCATCATATTCATAGAGCTTGTTTTTACGATAACAAATGTATTGATTAATATGGGCTTTATGAAAGCTTTAATGAATAACGCCGCTCAAACTAGTACAGGCTGATTTGATCCATCTAATGCAGCAGTGATGATGGCTACAGTTATGATTTTCTGCGGAAGTTATTGAATGGGCAACACACTCTGTACATTAATTTTGGGTGAAGCAGGCCAAATACGTAGCTTTGGTGACCAATGACAAAACATATCAGCTACTGGTCGTCAGCAATACGGGCACGGAACTAGGAATATTGCACAACAAGGGCAACAACAACTACATGGCGGTGTAAAAGCAGTAAATAAAGAACTCGGTCAATTTAAGTCTTTTCGTAAGCAGGGTGGCACAGGAGGATTATTTGGCAAAGATTTTCGCGTATTTAAAGCCACTAGTGGTAAAAAAGGATTACCGAAAGGAGATAAATAATGCTAACGCCAGAAAATGATAGTGTTGTAGTTCCGCCAATTCCAGCACCTCGTAAAAATAAAAGAATTATTCACGGGAAGCTGACAATATTGGATTTGTTTATTATTCTTCCAATGCTGGTCATTTTATTAGTAATAATTTTTGTTTGTAAATTAGAAGTGTGAGAATTAATTGTTATAGGTATATGCATTGCTTTCATAACTGGATTTTTATGTTGACCTCTCGGTTTTTTAGGAAAAGATAAAGCTTATATATTTGTCATAAGAGGGTTGAAATTTGTTTTAGGGAGTCATCGAAATTTGGTGACTGAACCAGAATTTAACGACATTAATGATGAAAAAACTACAAATGTGAAACCAAAACTTGCTGAAAAAAATGAAGACAAAATGTCAAAATTAGAACAACACATTTCAAAAGAATTACTAAGTCGAATATTTGCTAAAAAAAATAAGGATAAAAATAACCATGGCAAGTAAATTAGTACCTAAATTAAATTTTGAGTTAAATTATTGGAAAGAATTAAAAAATCATTTTGTTATTGGACATAATGGTATTAACACCGCTTTTTTTGTAATTCAACCCGAAAGCATAGAATCAGCAACACCATCGATGTCTTGCTTCAGAATGAATGAATTCGGGAATGCTATTTTAAAATTTGATAACGAGTATTCTCTTAGGATGTATTGTTTACAATCCACATTTGATTTTGGATATGAACATAACCGATTAGATAATGTTATTAAAAATGAAAAAAATAAATACATTCAAAAAACAGCTCAAGTATACAAAAATGCTTACGCAATGATTAGTGACCGTGCTAATGATATGAGGCGAAAAACTTACATACTAGCTATTAGCAGTGCCAACAGTATTGCAAAAATTACAAATTTTTTTGAAACAATAAAGTTGACGCTATATCGTGCAGGATTAAGAGCTATAGAAGCTGATAAACAAACTATTCAAAAAATATTTAACCAAATTTTTGATATGCCTGAAGATTTTGAAGGATTTTTAATCAAAAATCAGGAAATAGAATTTAAATCAAACAAATATCATGGTTTTAATTACGACAAAAAAGGTAAATTACTTTATGATAATTGAACACAAATAATTCACGTTAAACAAACTTCACCAACATTTATACCATTAGATTCATTTTGGCTTAGCCGTTTATTTGAGATAAACGATGTATTTGTTTCTCTAGATGTTGATTCACTTGAAGAAAAAAAGCGAGATGCCTATATTGGCAGCTTAAAAACTGATTTTGTAAATGTGAGACAATATCGAAGTCAAATTAAAAATGAACGAATTCAAATTACAAAAGAATTAATTGAAGATTTGATTCACGACATATCAACAGGGCAGCAAGATATTAAAAATGTTACTATTCTTCTTCAACTACGTACTGTAACAAAAGCGAAACTGCGAAAAAAGTTTGAAGAAGTAAAAAGAGAACTAGATCGAATGGGGCTAGTTTATGGTAATGTGAATTTTCGCCAACGTGAAGCATTAGAAATGTTACAACCGTTCAGGGCGGGTCGTCGTAAACTAATGGTTGGTATACAAAAAGATCTTGAAATGGCTTTCCCAAGTGACGCTATTGCAAATGCCTATCCATTCACACAAACATCTCTTTTTCAAAAAGATGGTACATTAATTGGCATAGCTACTCAGGGCAGCCCAATGGTATTTAATCTCTGCGACAGAACTAAAGCTTTAAACGGCAATATGATTGGACTAGGAACAGCCGGTAGTCGTAAATCTACTCTTAACCGTTTGTTGATTTTGGGCAATATGTTAAATCCAAAAAATCAACAAACAATCGTAGTGGATTTAGAAAACGAATATGTAACATTAGCTAAAAATTTTGGGCAACAAGTTATTGATTTCACTGGTAGTGTAGCAGAAAGTAGCCCAGCGATCAATATTTTTCAAATTCCAATCCTAGATACCTACAACGAAATAGAACATCGTTTTGATAAAGAACCATCAATTGACGGTAGGAAAAAAGCTTTTGTGAGTCAAGTTTCATATGTTCAAAACATATTAAAAATTATATTGTCTCAGGAAAATGAAAAATTATCTACCAATGAGTTAAATGTTTTAAGCAAAGAGATTAAACATGTTTATGATAAATTTAAAATTAATAACACAACAAATTTTAATATTATTAAAAATAAAGATTGGCCAACACTAGATGATTTATATGAGTGTTTGATGGACGGTTCTATAAAAGTTGATAAAAAAGATAGATACAATGAATCTGACGATTATCGAAGAATGATAAGATTACTAGAACCATTTACTAGAAAAGGTATTCTGGACGGTAGGTTTAATAGACACACAAACATCATAATTGATCAAAAATATAAATTAGTTGTTTTAAATCTCCATGGATTATTAGACCAGGATACACCGGATGAAATAAAAACAGCCATGTTAATGTCGTCAATGCGTTATTGTAACAACATTATGTTAGATCAAAGAAAACGTTATCCAGAGGAAAAAGACCCAAATGCCAAATTCGTAACATTTATATTTGATGAATTTCACAAATTAGTTAATAACAGATTCCCACAAGGATTAGAGCTATTATCAGCCATGTACTCACAGTTACGAAAATACTATTCACAAATTGTTGTTACTACTCAATCATTATCAACTTTCACTAAAGCTGAAAATGAAGATATTAAACGATATCTCACGCAAATTTTGCACAATTCATATTACAAAATTATTTTGGGTATGGGCGAAGGGCAATTGAATGACTTAAACGAGTTAGTTCTTTACGATACTGGTAAACTTACCGACAGTGAGAGAATGTTTTTAGCAACTTCAAGTAATGAAGATGGCGGTAAATTTATCTTATTTTTAGGCGAAAAAGAACGTATCGCTGGTAGAATTTATTCAGCTAGTCAAAATAGTCTTCCAGATTGAATGGTGAAAGTACCGTTTGATGAAATTGATGAACCAATTCAATTATGACAAAGTCCAGTAACAAAAAGGATACAATTAGACGGTTAACGGTTCATGATATATTGAATATTTTTCAAAATGTCATTAGGAGCATTTTTACGGATAGTTTACAAATAATTGTTGATTTTTTACGATATTTTGGTAGTATATATATGCAACGGTGAGTTGTGGTCGTCTACGACTGGCGTAGATCTGCGGTGATGTGAATCCGAGTCTTACGGGGCTTTAGACTTTAACGCCCAGTTGAATAATGTGAGCTACGAGAGTAGTTCACATTTTCTTTTATATAATCAACACATGTTTCGAAAACTGAATACGATTATTGCCTGTCTGAATACAGAACACTCAAATTACATTCTAGAGTTGAATGAATATTTGAAAAAATACGATCGAAATATCACTACTTTAGCTACGGAAAATAAAAGAATTTATGTCAACAATAAATGAACCGGTTTATATCGTCCAATGATTTGTTTTGATTTTAATAAGAAAAAAGATATGCACTTATGCTTTTTCATGACAGGGAATAAAGATTACCATAGGTATGGCGACCCAAGATTTTATTTTTTTAATAGCAATGATAAACTAAGAATAGATAATCCAATTTGAGTACCTACCAAATATTTAGTAGAAATAGAATTTGATAAGCAGATTCAAAAGTTTGTTGA
>JAIRKU010000007.1 GCA_031259945.1 Mycoplasmataceae bacterium | reverse complement strand
TTTTCACAAAGGAGAAAAAAATGAAAAACATGAAATTAAAAAGAATATTAGGAATCTCTTCCATAATGTTAGTTGGATTAGGAATTAGTATTCCAATTGCATTAACAACTAGTTGTAGCGGTTCGGTGGATTTAACATTTACATCAAGAACAGATTTCAACAAGTACTTTGAAGACCATCATGATGAATACGATGCACCATTGAGTAGTAGCTCAGATAGTGCGACAATCATTAATTATTTCATCACCAGTCACAGATTAAGTGCGGCAAATATGCTTTATTCTGGCATGTCTGAAATGGCAATTCCAGATTTGTTAGCAGAAGCAAGTAATGATAATCCCTTAAAATTAAAAATAAATGTTGGAGATTTCGACGCGCGATTTGAGTTTGCAAAAGATTTTTACGAAGAAACAGATGATGCGAAACAAACACATAAGAAAGGATCATTTTATGAACTTTCCATCAACGACAAAGTAATTGCAAGTCATTTCAAAGTGATTTTCTCATTGACTGGTAAAAATTATTCTTTAGAATATACTACTGATCAAAATGAAAGTATTCTAAATAATGGTGATTTGAGTGCTACTTGCATGATAGACAGCAGTGATGATTCTTATTTCTTTTTAAAATTTTCTAATTATTTAGATTTAATAATCTTTACACTTCCCAAAGCTTGATATCCCCATATTACGTTTTCAAGTACTTACTAGTTCTGATTTTATTTGTAAATACCATAGCGGTGTCAAAAATAAACCACCGACAAGTGATGATAAGGCAATCATTACATAGACACCGGTCGGAATATAAGAGATTGTCGTTGTCCGTTTTGGATGAATTATTTATTGCAACAGAAGGTATTTTTAACTAAATATCATAAATACTTAAATAATCATGAACCAAAATTACAAGAAAACGAAATAAAAATTATCAATCACCTTTCCAAACACAAATCAGTAAACAGAAGAGAATTAGAAAAAGTTGTTAATTTAAAGGAAAGAGCTATTAAAAATTTACTTAAATCAATGATTAATAAAAATCTCATAGAAATTATTGGTGGTAGTAAAAATTCTAAATATTCGCTCAAATCAAACCAGATAAAAGCACTAATAAAATTAGCACTTTAATGTGTAGAGTGCTAATTTTATGTTATAATGTCTCCATTTTAATAGAAGGAGAACTTTTATGAATTTTAATTACACACCACCAGAAGACAACAAGAATTCATTAAATAAATATGCTCGTAATTTAAACCAAGATGCGATTGATAATAAGATTGATCCTATTATTGGACGAGATGAAGAAATTCGACATTTAATAGAGATTATTTCGCGTAAAAATAAAAATAACCCTGTTTTAATTGGTGAGCCAGGAGTTGGTAAAACTGCTATTGTTGAAGGATTAGCACAAAGAATTGTTAATGGTGATGTACCAACTAATCTAAAGAATAAAGTTATTTACGAACTTTCTTTACCATCGTTAATTTCCGGGGCTTCATTTCAAGGGCAATTTGAAGAAAGATTAAATAATATTATTAAACAAGCCAAAGAAGCCCATGGTAATATCATTCTTTTTATTGATGAAGTGCATCAATTAGTTGGCACGGGTAGAACTGGCGGCGGTGCTATGGACGCTGCTAATATTTTTAAACCAATGATGGCACGAGGCGAAGTAAAAATTATTGGTGCAACAACATTAAAAGAGTATCGTCAATATATTGAAAAAGATGCTGCACTAGAACGAAGGATGCAAAAAATATTTGTTAAGGAACCTTCAAAACAAGAAGCTTTAACCATCATGCGTGGTTTAAAAGGGCGTTGAGAATTATTTCATCAAGTGAAAATTCATGATTCTGCTTTAATTGCTGCAGTTAATATGTCCGATCGGTATATTTCTGATCGATATTTACCAGATAAAGCTATAGATTTAATTGATGAAGCAGCAGCACGTGTTAAAACTGAAATGCATTCATTACCAGCCGAACTTGATCAAATCAATCGTGAAATTATTCATGTAGAAACAGAACGTGCCGCACTTCTAAACGAAACAGATGAAAAATCAAAAAACCGTTTAAAAGCAGTAGAGAAAGAATTGGAAGAATTAAAACAAGAACAAACTAAACAAAATGCAGAATGAACTAAACAAAAGAATGAACATCAAAAGTTAATTGATTTTAAAAAAGAATTAGAATCTTCGAAACAAAAAATTGAACGTTTACAAATTGAAGGTGAATTTGAAAAGGCTAGTAAACTTTTATATGTTACTATTCCGGAATTAGAAAAGAAAATAAAAAATTATGAAAAACAAATTCAAGAAGAAGGCAAACAAATTATCCGTGATGCAGTAACTACTAATGAAATAGCTGAAGTTATTTCTAAAGCTACTGGTATTCCATTGAATAAATTAGTTACTGAAGAACGTACTAAGTTGTTAAACCTACATACTGATTTAACTAAGCGTGTTAAAGGGCAAAAAGAAGCGATTGATTTAGTTAGTCAGGCTGTACTTCGAGGTCGAGCCGGTATTAATGATCCCAATCGACCAATTGGTTCTTTTCTATTTATGGGGCCAACTGGTGTTGGCAAAACTGAATTAGCTAAAACATTAGCTTATGAATTATTTGATAATGAAAAAGCTATGGTTCGTTTTGATATGAGTGAATACATGGAAAAACATTCAATTTCTAAATTAATTGGTGCGCCGCCTGGATATGTTGGTTATGAAGAAGCGGGAGGATTAACTGAAGCAATAAGACGTCGCCCTTATTCTGTAATTCTTTTTGATGAAATTGAAAAAGCACATAGTGATGTTTTAAATATTTTATTGCAAGTGTTAGACGATGGTCAATTAAAAGATTCACAAGGCAGATTAGTCAATTTTAAAAACACTATTATTATCATGACAACTAATATTGGCCATCAAGAAATTTTAGAAAATAAAAAAGAACAAGCTGTAGTAGAGCTTAAAAAATATTTAAAACCAGAATTCATTAATCGTATTGATGAAATCGTTATTTTTAATCCACTTGATGAAAAAATAATCAATGAAATTATTATTAAACTATTGGAAGAATTAGCTATTCGTCTTAAAAATGATGATATCTATGTAATTTTTGATGATTCATTAATTACTAAGATTCGTCAAGAAGGTTATGACGCTACATATGGTGCTAGACCAATTAAACGTTACATTCAAAAATACATTGAAAATTTTCTAGCAAATGAAATTTTGACTAACAAAATTTCAAAGAATAAAAAATACAGAATTTATCTTGATAAAAATAAACGCATAACCTTAATGGAAGCAAAGAAAAATTAAAATATAACCACATTAAAAAATCTATAATTGCAATATGGATATAAAAAGTGGAGAAACTAAATATGAAAATAGGGCTACCTAAAGAAATTAAAAATAATGAAAATCGTGTTGGTTTAACGCCAGAGGCGGTAAAACAATTAACTAAAAACAAGCATCAAGTGTTTGTACAGAAAGGTGCTGGTATTGGTTCAGGATTTACTGATAGTGAATATGTTAAAGCTGGAGCAAAAATTGTGCCAACCGCACAACAAGCTTGGAACAATCAAATGATTGTTAAAGTAAAAGAACCATTAGACAGTGAATATCGTTTTTTTAAACCAGGAATGTTATTATTTACTTATTTGCATTTAGCAGATAATTTACCTTTAACAAAAGCTTTATTAAGCAAAAAAGTAACTGGTGTAGCTTATGAAACAATGCGGAAAGATGGTGCTTTACCATTGTTAGCACCAATGTCACGTGTAGCTGGTCGTCGTGCTGCAATTATTGCGGCAGACTTTATGGGCTCACATCATGGCGGCGCTGGTTTATTGCCGGGAGGCGTAGATGATAATGATCCTAAGAAGGTTGGAACTGAAAAAGGATTATTCTTAGTAATTGGTGGTGGTGTAGCTGGTTACAATGCTGCAACCACAGCAATGGGATTAGGTACTAATGTTGTTATTTTAGAACGCAATCCACAAAGAATCCAACAACTAAAGAAAGATTCTAAGTTAAATGCATTAAGTAAAGTATTTAAAAATAAAATAACTGTAGATGTTTCAAGCGAAGCAAATATCAATAAATGAATTAGTCGAGCCGATGCTTTAATATCGACGGTTTTAATTCCGGGCGCTAAAGCTCCTAAGGTAGTTAAAGCGGCTATGGTTAAAAAAATGAAAAAGGGTTCTGTAATTATTGATGTTGCTATTGACCAAGGCGGATCTGTAGAAACTATTACTAGAACCACAACACATGATAAACCAACATACATAACTTATGGTGTTTCTCATTATGCTGTTGCTAATATGCCAGGAGCAACTTCTCGCACTGCGACAGTTGCTCTTGTCAATGCCACTACACCATATGCTGTTGAACTAGCAAATGGTGGTATTAAAAAAGCCTCTAAGAATATAACTATTTATGAAGGTATCAATACTTATAACGGTAAATTAACTTCTAAGCCTGTATCTGAAGCATTAAAACTTGCTTTTGCTGAAGCTAAAAAAATATTAATATAGATTACTAGGTTATTTTTTCTCAAAACAAAATTAAAAACGTTGTTTTTGTTCGTCTATGGTTAAATATGATTTTATAGAATCAATAATTTTTGCACGTATTTCGTGGGTTGGCATTTCTTGTTTTATTTTATATTTAACACCTAATTTTGACACGTGAATAGTATGAATACGATTTGGCATTGCCCAACTATTTTCTTTTAGTTTTATAGATCTTTCGTCTTGTTGTTTTGTAGAACATTCAATAACAATTGCTCTTTCAACAAGTGATTTAGCATTTGATAACACCAAAACTACCCTTGTTTTATTTCATTCTTGATATTTATATTGTTTTATGGAACGTTCAAAGATGGTATAAAACATTCATTTTTTACTTTTTCATTTATGCTTATTCGGTATTTTAACTTTGTTGGGAAGCATTGCCCCCCTAATAATGGCGGTGTTACCCGCGTTTGTATATTAGCATATTTTGTACAAAGCTATAAAAAAATTACTTCACAGTTTGAAATTAAAAGAGTAAAGTTACTGACTAATTTAAAATATTATTTCATTAATTTTTCAACCATATTAGTTATCATCTAAACATGTATTGATTTGGAGCGGGTAATCGGAATCGAACCGACATTAATAGCTTGGAAGGCTATAGTTCTACCACTGAACTATACCCGCAAAGGGCAAATAATTTTAACTTATTTTAATAACATTTGACAAATTACTATATGTGTAGTAATATTTATATCCCCTTACTATTTGGAGATTGCCGATACACCATAAAGTGTTGTCGAGTATCGGGTAACTTCATGAGTAGGGTTTAACAATCTCATCAAGGACAACTAAAACACTAAATATGAACCAAGAATTAAGAATAAAATTATTTTCTTATGATCATGATTTACTAGATAAATCAGTTAAAAAAATAATTGAAATTGCTCGAAGCTGCAATTGCGGCATCAAAGGGCCAGTTCCTTTACCAACCAAAAAGGAAATTTTTACAATTTGTCGTTCTGTCCATGTAGACAAACCATCTCGTGAACAATTCGAACGTCGTACACATAAACGTCTAATCATCTTAAGTAAAACCAATGCACAAACTATAGATGCTCTTAGACGTTTAATTATTCCTTCAGGAGTGCGGATTGAACTTCACTAGTAGATAGTGAAATCAATTTAGGAGAAACTTATGAAGTATATTCTAGGAACAAAAATAGGTATGGTGCAATTGTTTGATACAAATGGCAAACAATTGCCTACTACTATTATTCATTGTGAACCTAATAAAGTTTTAGAAGTTAAATCTACTACTAAACATGGACATAACGGTGTGAAAGTTGGTTACTTAACCACTAATGAGAAAAAACTTAATAAAGTTAAACTAGGCATTTTTACTAAAGCTAATTCTTCTGCTAAACAATACATCGCTACTTTTAGCAATGTAACTGGATACAATGTTGGTGATGAAATTAAAGTTAGCACTTTTACTAAAGGCGAATATGTAGATGTTCAAGGTGTGACTAAAGGTCATGGTTTTACAGGAGCAATTAAACGTTGAAACTTTAAGATCGGTCCTTTATCTCATGGAGCTGGATATGTACACCGTTATCAAGGTTCCGTTGCATTTGGGCGTGGTGGTAGTGCACCACAACGTGTACCAAAGGGTAAAAAAATGGCTGGACAATACGGCCACGAAGTGAGAACGATTCAAAACTTAATAATTATTGATGTATTAGAAAAGCGCAATCTTATTTTAATATTAGGTGCAATTCCTGGTCCCGCTGGAAGTGTTGTCCAAATTAAATCATCAGTAAAAAAACCAAATGCTAAAAAAGAATTTGTCATTATTACTAAAGAAATCCAAGAGGAAATTTTAAAACAAAACGAAAACCTTGAAAACAAAGAAGCTTTACATGCTGCGAACGAAGCAGCAGAAGCAACCGCTAAAAAAGAAGCTGAAGCAGAAGAAGCTAAAAAGGCAGCAGAAGCAATTGCTCGTGCTAAGCAAAAAGAAGCTGCTGAAAAAAGTGCTAAAGCTTCTGGTGCAACTGAAAATAAGGAAAAGAAGTAAGGAACCGTTATGTCAAAAATTAAATTAGTTGATCTTACAGGTAAAACTATTGGTGATGTTGATATTCCCACAGCTTTCGCAATGGAAAAACCACACACTCAAGCTGTTTTTGAAAGTGTCATCAGTGAAAATGCTAGTCGTCGTCAAGGGACACATTCCACTTTAACTAAAGGTGAAGTAAGAGGCGGCGGCAAAAAGCCTTATGCTCAAAAACATACAGGTAATGCACGACAAGGTTCAATTCGTAATCCACACTATGTTGGTGGCGGTGTTGTTTTTGGCCCTAAACCAACTCGTAATTACAAATTAAAAGTAAATAATAAAGTTAATAAATTGGCATTACGTAGTGCTTTGAGTGAAAAAATTAAATCAATTGCTTTATTCATCCTAGATGACAAAGTAACTATGAATAAACCAAACACTAAATCACTTAGTACTTTTTTAAAAGCTTTACAAATTAATGATAAAAAAGTTTTATTTATTTTTAATAATGAAAAAACTGAAAAACTCATAAAATCTGCTTGCAACATTTCTCGTGTTAATGCCAAATTAGCTAAGCAAGTATCTACTAAAGATATTTTGCATGCTAATTTTATTGTGGCACAACAAAGTGCCATAGCAGCAATTGCAAAGGTGGTAGCTTAATATGGAATTTACAAGAATTATTTTACGTCCGATACATACTGAAAAAACATATACATTTGTTTCATTGCCACAAAAGAAATATGCTTTCATAGTTGATGTTAAAGCAACTAAACATGATATTAGCATTGCTTTTGAATCGATTTATGGTATTCATCCACTTAAAATTGCTACTCAAATTAGAAAACCAGTTGAAGTTCGTACAGGTACATTAAAACCAGGTTATTCTAAATTGACCAAAATTGCCTATATCACATTACCAGAAGGTAGCGATATTGCAACAAGTAATAAAGAGCCAACTAAAGATACTACGCCAACCACTAAAACAACTGTTGCTAAAACTACTGAAAGTAAGAAAGATATTACTAAAAAGGAAATAACTAAACCAACCACAACAGTTGAGGAAGGCAAGTAATTATGGCGATTAAATATATTAAGGCTCGTAGTAAAGGTAAACGTACCACTGTTTTAGTTGATTATCAAAAGCATCTAACAATTGATACTCCAGAAAAATCATTAATTAAACATATTCATAATCAGTCTGGGCGTAATAATCGTGGTGTCATTACAACACGTCATCAAGGTGGCCGTCAAAAACGTCAATACCGTATGATTGATTTCCTAAGAAGCAATCCGCTTAAAGCTATTGTAAAAACAATTGAATATGATCCAAATCGTACAGCTTTTATTTCGCTCATTGTTTATGAAAGCGGCGAAAAGGCTTACATTATTGCACCACAAGGCATTAAAGTAGGTGATGAAATAATCTCTGGCGATAAAGTGGACATTAAGATTGGTAACGCTATGCCAATCAAAAATATCCCTGAAGGTACATTTGTGCATAACATTGAATTATCACCACATAAAGGTGGACAGTTGGCTAGAAGTGCAGGTAATAGTGCCCAAGTATTAGGAAAAGATGAAACTGGCAATTACACTATTGTTAAATTATCTAGTGGTGAAGTTCGTAAAATCCTTAATGATTGTCGTGCTACGATTGGTGCTGTAAGCAACGAAAACCATAATCTTGTTAACTTAGGTAAAGCGGGACGTAGTCGTCATTTGGGTATTCGCCCTACCGTACGTGGTAGCGCTATGAATCCTAACGATCACCCACATGGTGGTGGCGAAGGCCGTCAGCCGGTTGGTTATGATGCACCGCGAACACCTTGAGGTAAAAGACATATGGGTGTTAAAACACGTAAACCAAAAAGAGCATCGAGTGCATTAATCATTCGTCATCGTAATGAGAAATAGGAGTAAAAATGTCAAGAAGTAACAAAAAGGGTGCATTTGCCGACAAACACTTAATGAAGAAAGCGTTAGCAGCTAAAAATGATGCCAAACATAAACCAATTAAAACGTGATCACGACGTAGCGCTATTTTCCCTGAGTTTGTTGGGCTTAATTTTAGTGTCTACAATGGCAAATCATTTATTAATGTTTATGTAACTGAAGATATGGTGGGTCATAAATTAGGCGAATTTGTACCAACGCGTGTATTTAAAATGCACTCTTCCAATAACAAAGCTGAAGATGCTTCTAAAGAATCCACATCAAGTGGTACGCCAGGAAAATAGAGGTAAGTTATGAAAGCATATGCAGTTCAATATAATGTTCACATCTCATCACGCAAAGCTAATTTAGTTTGCGATTTAATTCGTTACAAAAAAATTAATGAGGCATTAATTATTTTAGATAACGCTGATAAAAAGATTGCTTACATTATTAAAAAATTATTAAATAGTGCTGTGGCTAACGCTACTAATAATCACCAAATGATTGGTGAAAAATTATACATTTATGCAATTACTGCAAACCAAGGTTCGACTATTAAGCGTAGTTTGCCTAGAGCTAAGGGTAGCGCTAATATGATTCGTAAACGTCATAGTCATTTGGAAATTGTTTTATCAGATGATCCTAAACAAAGAGAACACGATCGATTGGTAGGTAATGTGCGAAAGGTTAAAGCTAAAGTTGATCCAAACATTATTTCAGCTAAAAAGAAACCAGAACTTAAATCAATCAAAACTGAAACCAAAGTTAAATTACATAGCACTAAGAAAGAAGAGGAGCAAAAATAATGGGACACAAAATAAATCCAAACGGTTATCGTTACGGCATTAATCGTAATTGAGAATCACGTTGAATTGCTCGCGACGATAAACAAATGGCTAAATGATTAATTGAAGATGAATGTATTCGTTCATACTTTATTGATAATTACAAAACTTCCCAAGTTGTTCGTACTGAAATTGAACGAACTGAAAAAACAATTAATTTGTTCGTTTATGTTGGGCAACCCGGTGGCGTAATTGGTAAAGATGGCACTAATATTCCGGTTATTACAAAAATGATTAACAAAATTGTAGGACGTAAAGTAAAAGTAAATGTAAATGTAATTCCTTATGATAATCCAGCTTGAAGCGCAAGAGTGATTGCACGCGAGATTGCTGATGCTATTGAAAACCGTGTTTCTTTTAGAAATGCTCAAAAAATGGGTATTAAAAAAGTAATGGCTTCGCATGCCATTGGTGTGAAAACAAGAGTATCAGGTCGATTAGGTGGAGCAGAAATGGCGCGAGAAGAAGGTTATAGCGAAGGTATTATTCCTTTAACAACATTACGGGCAGATTTGGATTATGCTTTAGAAGAAGCACACACAACATATGGAAAAATCGGCGTAAAAGTCTGGATTAATCGTGGTGAAATTTTTGGTAAAGGTTTAAATAACCAAGTAAAACCACAAAAACAAGATTTCAAATCACAAGGTGATAGATCTGGAAGAAGTGGTAGAAAACCAAGGTTTAAATCCAATTCAGAACATATTAATGTTGCTAAACCGACAACAACTCCTAAGGCGGGTGAGTAATCATGATGCAACCAAAACGCATGAAATATCGTAAGCCTCATCGTACTCGTTATGAAGGCAAGGCCAAAGGTAATAAATTTGTTGCCTTTGGTGAATATGGTTTATTAGTAGTATCTGGCAAAGGACGTAACTGTAATGGTCGTCAAAAAACAGGCAATTGAATTACCGACAAACAGTTAGAGGCTGCACGTGTGGTATTAGCTAAAACCCAAACAAAATATTTAAAACAAGGTGCAAAAATGTGGATTCGTATATTCCCACAATTATCTCGTACTAAAAAACCTCTAGAGGTTCGTATGGGTAGTGGTAAAGGCAATCCAGAAATCCAATGTGCGGTGGTTAAATCTGGCACAGTAATTTTTGAATTGGCTAATATTCCACCCACTGAAGCAAAAGATACTTTAAGAAAAGCTGGCAACAAATTAAATGTCGTATGTCGCGTGGTTTCTAAAGCTGAACTACCAAACGAAACTATTGCTGAACAACTTTTAAAGAAAAGTTACAAGAAGCCTAATGTGATTGAAAGGAGATAGTTATGAATAAAGAATTAAGAACTAAAACTAATGAAGAGCTTTGCTCGCTAATTATGCGTTTAAAATTACAACTATTAGAATCACGTTTCCGTATGGCGAGTGGTGAATTAGAAAAAACACATACACTACCAGAGATTCGTAAGACTATCGCTCGAGCGCTGACTATTCTTAACGAACGTCAAATTAAATTATCCATCGGAACTCATGGGATTACAATGCGTAATTTGAAAACCAATGAAGTTAAATCTATTACCAATGTTGTTCAAGATAGTTTAAAAGCTGTGACTGCTGATAAAAAAGCTACTGCTACCAAACCTACTACTGTGAAAGAAGCAATTAATGAAGCAACTGTAGCTAAAAGTGTGGTTAAAGATGATGTTACCAAACCACCGGTTGCAACCCCAATTGTTGTCAAAAAGGAACTCAAATCACATATGGATAAAAAAGTCGAAAAACAAATCATTCGTAAAACTGTTGGAGGAGGCTCATAATTATGGAAAAACGTACAGCACGTAAAGTTTTTACTGGTATTGTTGTTTCAACCAAAACGGCTAAAACAATTACTGTTAAAGTAGAACGTAAAAATTTACACCCACGATATAAAAAATTAGTTATTACTCATAAAAAATATCATGCTCATGATGAGGAGGGCATTGCTAAAATGGGCGATAAGGTTCGTATTGTGGAAACACGACCAATTAGTAAAACTAAATTTTATCGTCTCCAATCAGTTTTAGTGAAGGCTAAATAAGAGGTAATTAAAATGATTCAATTTATGACAAGATTAAATGTAGCAGACAATTCTGGAGCGCGTCAAGTTGGCGTGATCAAGGTTTTGGGTAATACACGTCAACGTTATGCTACGGTTGGTGACATTGTAAAAGTTTCGGTGAAAGATTGTTTACCCGAAGGCGGTGTTAAAAAAGGTCAAATGTTTTTAGCAGTAATTGTAAGAACACGTAAAGGTATTAAACGTTCTAATGGCAACAAAGTGGCTTTTGACGATAATGCTTGCGTGTTAATTAAAGAAGATAATACGCCACGTGGCACACGTATCTTTGGTCCTGTGGCACGTGAATTACGTGATAAAGGCTTTATGAAAATTGTTTCATTAGCTGCTGAGGTTCTATAGGAGATACACTAATGAAAAGAATTAAAAAAGGTGATAAGGTTAGAGTGATTTCGGGTAAATTAATTACTAAGGAAGGTACCGTTTTACTTGTGAATAACAAAAAAGGTACAGCCATAGTAGAAGGTTTAAACAAAGTTAAAATGCACCGTAAACCTAACGCTAAACAAGAAAAAGGTGGCATCCAAGAAAAAGAAGCTGGAATTCCTTTATGTAAATTAGCGTTGTTAGCACCAAAATCTCCACAAGGTATTTCTAAAATAAAATATACCACTAACAAAGAAGGCAAAAAAATTCGTGTTGCTAAAAAAACTAATAATCCAGTTGGTGCCAAATAGGAGCAGTTATGAGTTTAAATTTAAAAGCAAAATACGAAAAACTTATCAAAGATAATCTTATGGCAGAATTTAATTACAAATCTGTTATGCAAATACCACGGTTAGAAAAAATTGTAATTAATGCTGGTGTAGGAGATGGCGCTAGTGATGCTAAGTTTATTGAAGCGATGACTAATGAAATCATGACCATTACTGGACAAAAACCGATTTTGACTAAATCTAAAAAAGCGATTGCAACTTTCAAATTACGTGAAAACCAAGCGATTGGTATAAAAGTAACTTTGCGTGGTGAACGAATGTGAAACTTTGTGGAAAATTTAATTAATGTTGCATTACCACGTGTGCGTGACTTTAAAGGGGTTAGCAACAATTCTTTTGATGGACGTGGTAACTACAGTATTGGTATTAAAGAACAAATTATTTTTACTGAAATTAATTATGATGACATTAAAAGAGTACGAGGATTTGATGTAACTTTTGTAACTTCTACCAAGAAAAATGAAGTAGCTAAAGCATTACTAAAAGCGATTGGATTACCATTCGCTAAACAAAGATAAGAGGAAATATGGCAAAGAAATCATTAATTGCAAAACAAAAAAGACATAAAAAATATAAAGTACGTGAGTACCATCGTTGTATTCGTTGTGGTCGTCCACACGCTGTGATTGGTAAATTTGGCCTTTGTCGTATTTGCTTACGCGAGTTAGCCTATAAGGGAGCTATTCCTGGGCTTAAGAAAGCATCTTGATAGGTTAAGGAGACAAATATTATGTTTACAGATCCAATTGCTGATTTGATTATCAGAATAAAAAACGCTAATCGCGCTCGTCACCCAAATTGCACTATTAATACTTCTAAAATTACGAGTGCTATTTTAGAAGTATTAAAAAGTGAAGGGTATATTGAAAATTACGAAACTAAGAAAAATAATAAGTCTAATGTGACGCGAACTATTATTACCTTAAAGTTTAAAGATCAAGTACCAGCTATTAGTGGTATCAAACAAATTTCTAAGCCAGGATTACGTATTTATCAAGAATCGAAAAAATTACCACGTGTTTTAAGTGGCTTAGGTGTTGCTATTATTTCGACTAGCCAAGGCGTGGTAACTGATAAGTTTGCACGTACTAATAATCTTGGTGGCGAAGTAATCGCCTATGTGTGATAGGAGGAAGATATGTCGCGAAAAGGTAATAAATTATTAACAATTCCTCAAGGTGTCGATGTCACTATCAATAGTGATCATGTTGTAATTAAAGGAGCACAAGGTACATTAAATGTGCCTTATCCAGTTGATATGATTAAAGTAAACGAGATAGATGGTAAAATTAAAATTTCTCGTTTGAATGACGAAAAGCAAACACGTATGTTCCATGGTACAATTAATTCCAACATTAGTAATGCTTTAGTTGGTTTAAGCAAAGGATATGTGAAAAAATTAAAAATAGTCGGAGTAGGTTATAAAGCCAATGTCGGTGGTAATAAACTTAATCTCGCGATTGGATTTAGTCATCCAGTGGTATTTGACATACCGCCAGGGTTACGAGTTGCTTGCCCAATACCAACTGAAATTGTAATTGAAGGGTATGATAAAATTATTGTTGGTGAATTTGCCGCTAATGTTCGTGCTGTTAGAAAACCTGAACCATACAATGGCAAAGGTATTATGTACAGCGATGAAATTATCATCCGTAAGGTTGGTAAAACTGCTGAAGGTGCCGGTGCAACTGCTGGAGCAGCAAAGAAGTAGGAGTAAACTATGAAACAATCAAATATAAACCGTCGAGCCAAACGTGTCTTACGTCACAAACGTATTACGAGACATTTAAAAGAAATTGACAGCCAAAGATTACGTTTAGTAATTTCTAAAAGTAATACTCATTTAATTGCTCAAATCGTAGATGATAATTTAGGTAAAACTTTAGTTGCTAGTTCTACTAAACAACTTAAAAAAACGGCCACAATCGCCACCGCTAAATTAATCGGTGAAGATATCGCTAAAAAAGCAGTGGCACAAAAAATCCACGAAGTAGCCTTTGATCGTGGCGGTAGCCCTTACCACGGACAAATCAAAGCACTTGCGGAAGCAGCGCGTGCTAATGGATTAAAATTTTAAAGGAAAGGCCCCTTATGACTGAACAAGAAAATAAAAATATTGAAACTAATAAACCAACTGAACCAGAAGTGCCAAAAACAGAGACTGCAAATGCAGAAACTGTAAATAATACAAAAGTTTCTGAGACTAAGCATAATAGCGACAAAAAAGTTGGTATTAATTTTAAACGTCAACAAAGAAGTCGCGTTAACCAAATGGGTTTCGAAGAAAAAGTAGTTGGTATCAAACGAATTTCTAAAACCACTAAAGGTGGTCGACATATGCGTTTTAGTGCATTGGTAGTAATTGGCGATAAGAGTGGCCGTGTGGGGTATGGTGTTGGTAAATCAACAGAAGTACCAAATGCTATTAAAAAAGCCATTAAAAATGCACGTAAAAATATTGTTGAAATTATTTTTAATAAACGTGGGACTCTATATCATGAAATTCTTGGACGTCATGGGGCTTCTAGAGTTTTATTAAAACCAGCGCCTGAAGGTACTGGAATCATTGCTGGTGGTGCTGTACGAGCAGTTATTGAATTAGTTGGATTTAAAGATATTTATACTAAAAACAAAGGCAGCAATACTGCTTTAAACATGGTGCAAGCCACAATTGATGGTTTAATCAATCAAAGACATCCATCAGTGATTGCCAAATTACGTGATAAAGATATCAAATCTTTATAAAGGAGTGCATTTATGGAATTAAATAATTTAAAATATACAAAAGGTGCACGTGGTCATAAACGTAAAACTTATGGACGTGGTTTTGGTAGCGGTATTGGTAAAACTGGTGGTAAAGGTACCAAAGGACAAAAACAACGTAAATCAGGACATGTACGTTTAGGGTTCGAAGGTGGACAAACTCCTATTTATCGTAAAGTACCAAAAGTTGGTTTCAATAATCACAACTTTAAAACCAATTACAATGTTGTTACTATTAAACAACTAATCCAATTAGGATTAGATAAAATTGACTCTAAAGCATTAATAAATAAGCGCATAATTAGCGATAATAAATTACCACTTAAAATCATTGGTAATGATAAAATAACAAAGTCAATGGAAGTTAGTGCCAATGTTTTTACAACTGGTGCAAAAAAAGCTATTGAGTCAGGGAAAGGCAAAGCTAACGTTATCAAATAAAAAATGAGTTCAAGTACTAGAAAAACATATAAATCAGTGCGCACTATCCTTCGGGAAATTTTTACTAATAAAACCGTAATTAGTGCATTAGCAATTACTTTATTTTTGCTAATCGCTTTTCGTGTTGGTAGTACTTTAACAATTCCTGGGATTAAATTACCTGCTAATGCCTTCAATACAAATGATTCATTTGCTGGGATGTTAGATTTATTAGCCGGTGGTGGTTTAAGTCGTATGTCCATTTTTGCTGTTGGTGTTGGGCCTTATATTACAGCGCAGATTATCGTACAGCTATTGTCGAGTGATTTAATACCACCGATGGCCCGTATGGCAAAAATGGGTGAACGTGGCCGTCGTAAATTGGAAATCATTACTCGTTTTTTAACTTTACCTTTTTGTATTGCACAAGGTTATGCTGTAATAGCTTTATTATTAAACAACCAGCAAAGCGGTAGTAGTATTACTATCTTTGGTGTTTCAGCATTAAATCAACTTTCAGCCGGACAAGTAATAACATTGTTATTAATTATGGTAGCAGGAACTTATATTTCTATTTTCCTAGGCGATATTATTACAAAGCGTGGTGTAGGCAATGGCGTTACATTATTAATTCTTGCCGGTATAGTATCATCAATTGTTCCTAATTTTCGTGAAGCATTTAAAACAATCGCCGGTAAAATGGATACACAAAGTTCTAATTACATAATTAATTTAGTTTTAGGTATTCTTTTATACATATTATTTTTTGCTGGTATTTTACTAATCACAGTATTTATTAATGGATCAACTCGTAAAATTCCAATTCAGCAGACTGGTCAAGGGTTAACTACAGATATAAATAATTTACCATTTTTACCAATTAAATTAAATGCGGCAGGAGTTATTCCAGTAATTTTTGCTTCGTCGGTATTGACGATTCCAGGAACGATTGCACAATTTTTAGCACAAAATGAAGTGAAGTGATTTATTGCTGGTGATGGCTCAGGGACTTCTGGTTATTTAACATTAAATACTCCTAGTGGATTAGCTTTGTATTTTGTCTTCATTGTTTTATTTTCCTTCTTCTATTCATATATTCAAATTAACCCTACCCAGCTTTCTGAAAATTTTGAGAAGAGTGGTAAATTTATTCCTGGTATTAAAACAGGACAAGATACCGAAAAACATATTGCTAAAGTTTTAAGTCGTGTTAATTGGATCGGTGGTCCGTTCTTAGGTTTGATTGCAATTTTGCCATACATTGTTGCCGAAGTTACAGGCATTCCTAGTGGTTTAGCATTGGGGGGAACCGGATTAATTATTATCGTTACCGCCACGATGGAATTATGAAATTCGATTAAAAGTGCGTCGACAACTAGCGGTTATAACGTCACTCGTACACGGATTGAGTCTAAGTATATTAGCGAACAAGAAACTAAAGTAGAACAACTATGATAAAAAAAGATTATCGTATTGTTTTGTTAGGGGCTCCTGGTAGTGGTAAAGGCACATTGGCTCAAGAATTAACCAAACGCTATAACTTAAAGCATTTATCTACCGGTGATATTTTCCGTAAGGTAATTACAAAAAATTCACCACTTGGTCAACAATTAAAAAATATTGTAGCTACTGGTGCATTAGTGAGCGACGATATTACAAATGCTACGATTAAAACCGAATTATTAGAATTAATTAATAATCATGCTGGTTTTATCTTAGACGGCTACCCGCGTACGCCAACACAAGCAGATTTTCTTGCTAGTATTGCTCAGCCTGATTTAGTCCTACTAATTGATGTTGACCGTGAATTAGCAATTAAACGTATTGTAGGTCGTCGTCTTTGTTCTAAATGTGGCGCCATATACAATATTTATTTTAAAAAACCTAAAGTTGACAACATTTGCGATAATGATGGTGAATTTTTAATCCAACGAAAAGATGATAACTATGAGACTATTAGTAAAAGATTTGATTTATATCAAGAAGTGACTAGCAAGTTAGTGGAATATTATCATAATAGTAAAAAACTATACCGGATTGATGCTAATAACGGAATTGATGCAGTTTTGCCAGAAATTATCAAAATTATTGAACAGGAATAAATGATTTACATCAAATCATCAACAGACATTGAGTTAATTAAAAAAGCGGCAGCAATTTGAAAACAAATTCGTGCAATGCTAATTCGTAATACAAAGCCTGGTGTGAGTTTAATTTCATTAGATGAAAAAGTAGCTGACTTAGTTGAGAAACTAGGAGCTTCTTGTAGTTTTTATCAATACAATAATTTTCCTAAGCATTTGTGCATTAGTGTTAATGATGAATTAATTCATGGCATCCCTAGGAATTACATCATTAAATCTGATGATCTAGTTACGTTTGATTTAGGCATCACTTATAAAAATCATATTTGTGATGCTGCTTTTACTATTCATGTTGATCCTAAAACGGATGCACCACAAAAAATAAGTGATGTAACATTAAAGGCATTAATGGCGGCAATTGATGTAATTAGGCCTGGTAATTATATTGGAGATATAAGTGCCACGATTGAACGTGTTGCTAAATCATACGGCTACTATGTAATTAAAGATTTTGGTGGGCATGGTTGTGGTAATTATCTACACGAGGACCCCATCATTTTAAGTTATGGTAAACCTCATACTGGTGTAAAAATTTTTAAAGGAATGACGTTTTGTATTGAGCCAATGTTAATGACCGATAGTGATGCATATTACATTGATCCAAAAGATAAATGGACGGTCAAAAGTAAAAATCATAAATTAACATGTCAATGAGAACACATGGTTTTAGTTACTTCCGATGGTTGTGAAATATTGACAGGAGATACATAATGTAAAAAAGTAAATTAATGTCAATCAAACCAAAAACAAATATAAAAGGAGATAAAAAAGAATGGCAAACGATACAATCAAAATGAATGGAATTGTTAAAGAAGTATTCCCTAATAGTAGCTATAAAGTAGAACTAGAAAATAAAATGGTTATTAATGCGGTAGTTAGTGGCAAAATGCGTCAACATCACATTCAAATTTTACGTGGCGATACTGTCACTGTTGAACTAAGTCCATACGATCTAACCAGAGGTCGTATTACATATCGAAGTTAATCAAAATTAAGGAATTATTTTTGAATAAAATATACCTATTAACATAAATATATGTTACCAAATTAATTTGGCCAGGTTAAGTGATTTCACTATATTTTTATAGACAATGGAATGAAAACGCTCAAATAATTTATTTATGAGTTTGAGAATATTGTATATAATGGTTGCCTGATTCAATTTGCAAATGTGTTAGATATAACATTCGTTGAATGAAAACATTAGTGATCCTGAATTAGCTATCTGAACCAAACAACAGATTTAGAAAAAAATAAAGAAAGTAATTTAATTATGAAAGTTAGAGCATCTGTTAAACCTATTTGCAAAGATTGCAAGGTAATTAAAAGACATGGTCGTGTAATGGTAATTTGCAAGAACCCAAAACATAAACAAAGGCAAGGATAAGAAAAATGGAGAAAAATAAATAATGGCACGTTTACTTGGTGTAGATATTCCTAATAATAAAAAAATTCCTTTTGCATTAACAACAATTTTCGGTATCGGTATTTCCACTGGACGTAAAATTGTTAAAACGGCAAAAGTTGATCCTGAAAAAAGAGTTAGTGAATTGACTGAACAAGAATTAGCTGCAATTCGTGAAGTGGCAATTAAATTTACTACTGAAGGTGATTTACGTCGTGATGTAGCGATGAATATTAAACGTTTAATTGAAATCGGTAGTTATCGTGGTATGCGCCATCGTCGTGGATTACCGGTACGTGGTCAACGCACTAAAACCAATGGACGTACAAGAAAAGGCCCGCGTAAAACTGTGGCTAATAAGAAAGTTGAAACCAAAAACTAGGAGTTAATATGGCTGAAACAAAAAAACAGGAAAAGACCACTAGTGCCCCTAAAAAAAATAAACCAAAGAAGAAAAAACGTAAGTTAGCTGATGTTCATGGCGTTGCTCATATTCACGCTACGGTTAATAATACAATTGTCACTATTGCTGATACTAAAGGGAATGCCATTACATGAAGTTCATCGGGAACAATTGGATATAAAGGCAGTAAAAAATCTACTCCTTATGCGGCTGGATTAGCCGCCGCAGCAGCAGCAAAAAATGCAATGGCACTTGGTTTAAAAAGTGTTATTGTAAATGTTAATGGTACTGGACAAGGGAAAGATACTGCAATTCGTTCATTAGCTGCAGCCGGATTGCAAATTACTGAAATGAATGACGTCACACCCATTCCACATAATGGTTGTCGACCGCCTAAAAAGCCACGTTAAATAATAAGAGGAAATCGAAAATGGAAAAATTTTTAAAATATACAATTAAACCTGAAATTGAAGCAAACAACGAACAAGTTGCTAAGTTCACTATCAGCCCGTTAGAGAAAGGATTTGGTGTTACATTAGGTAATGCTTTAAGACGAACCATGTTATCTAATATTCCAGGTTCTAGTATTTTTGCAATTAAAATTCCTGGTGTAAATCATGAATTCCAGGCAATTAATGGTGTCAAAGAAGATGTTACGCAACTTATTCTTAATCTTAAGAATTTGGTAATTACAATAGATGAAAATGTAATTAGCGATGATGAATTAGCATCAACTAAAATTGAACAATGACCGACTCTTAAAATTTCTAAGAAAGGCGCTGGCGAAATTTATGCTAGTGATATTGAATTACCAAGTGGTTTTGATATTATTAACAAAGATTTATATATTGCCACTGTAACTAATACTACGGCTAAATTGGAAATTGAAATTTATGCTATTCGCGGTCGTGGATTCAAAACATTTGCACAAAATCGTGAAATGATTAATTCACTTAATATTATTGCAACTGATTCTAACTTTAGTCCAATCGTTCGTGTTGGTTATATTGTTGAAGAACAAAAAATATCCAAAACCATCACCGGAGACATTCTTATTTTAGATGTAGCTACTAATGGCGCTATTTCGCCACAAGATTCTGTGGCTATGGCTGCTAAAATTTTAAGTGAACACTTAAAACCGTTCATTGATATTAATACAGCCATTGAAACAATGCAAATTATGAAAGAACATGAAGAAGAAAAAAAACAAGAAGGTCTTTCGATTCCAATTGAAGAATTGACACTATCAGTTCGTTCCTATAATTGTTTAAAACGACGTGGGATTCAAACTATTAATGAATTAACGGCTATGACTAAGACTGAAGTAGAAAAAATCAAGAATCTTGGTAAAAAATCATTGCGTGAAATTCAAAAACAACTTGTAGAATACGGTTTAACTTTTAAAGAGGAATAAATTCATGTCATATGTTAATAAACCTGGAAAAACTTCTTCTTGAAGACAAATGGTAATTCGTCAACAAGTTAGCGATGTTATTGCTTACGGTAAAATTAAAACAACTTTTACTAAAGCAAAAGAAACTCAAAAACATGTGGATCGAATTATTACTATTGCTAAGAAAAATACTTTAGATAGCAAGCGTCATATTTTATCAATTGTCAAAAATACTAAGAAATTAGACCGTATAGGACTAGTAAAAAAACTGGAAGATATCGCTAAAAAATATAGTCAGCGTAAAGGTGGATATACAAGAGTTTTACGTTTAGGTAAACGACCAGGCGATCGTACCGAAGTAGCTATTTTAGAATTGGTATAAGCGATAATATTTTCTGATCAATACCGATAAAAACGTGCCGAAAACCATATAATGAATGAACTTATGGTGCGTTTTTATCAAAAGTTCATTAATTTGACACCTAAAAATACTAATATTCACTAAATAATGTAATAATTATGAAATTAATATGAAAGCTAAAAATGATATTTCTAAAAACCATGTCTTATGATCCACATTATCTTGGATAATTGGGTTAGCTTTAATTTTTATTATTTGAACTATTTTATCTGTCACAGTTTATAAAGAAAACGGTGTGTTACCAAATGTTGGTAAATGTTTTGTTGCCTTTGGCACTATTTTAGCTAATGGTACTAATTGAGAAGCAATTTTAATTGCATGAGCACAAGCATTGGCATGTTTGCTACTTGCTTTCATTTTATCTGCCGTATTTGCTATTTTGAGTCGTTATTTCAAATTAGTGCAATATTTAATGATGCCAATTGTTACATTAGCAAGAGCTTTACCAACAGCTGTATTAATGGTTCTAATTGCGGTTTTTTTGGTTCCTATACCAGCTTTGGCACCAATTTTTGTAGCTTTCTTTGTTATTTTTCCAATGCTTTATGAAGGTATTAATAACGCAATTGATAACATTGATTCAAAACGGATTGAAATGGCAACTGTATTTAATGTAAGTAAATGAGAACAATTTAAAAATATTTATTTACCAGCAGCTACACCCTATCTTTTTTCATCATTAATCGCTGGGTTTGGTTTATCATTCAAAATCGCTATTGCCTCTCAATTAGTGCAAACTGTGATTACTAATATTAATCCTAATTATCCATCCATCGGAATGATTATCGCAAGTTTATTAAAACAGAATGATTATGCGCAAGTAATTGGTTGAGGCATGATTGCTATTATTTTGAGCTTAGTTATGGAATTAGTTATTAAAGAAATTGGTAGAATTTGTATGCCTTTCAAATACAAAGATCGCAATCATATTATTAATTTTGTTAAAAAATTTAAGAGGAAACCACAACATGCTTAATTTTACTAACGTCAATTTTAGTTATGATAAGCAACTTGAGGTGTTAAATAAATTAAATATTAAATTTATTGACAATAAAATAAATTGCATTATTGGTCCAAGCGCCGCTGGTAAATCTACTTTATTAAATTTAATCGCCAAAACAATTCAACCACAAGGCGGTAAGATTAATAATTCTTATCATAATCTTTCCTATTTATTCCAAGAGGAAAGATTAATCAATGAAATTAATGTTTATAAAAATTTAGATTTGATTTTAAAAAGTGTCTATAAAGATTCTCGTAAACGTCATTCCATTATAATTCGTGGCTTAAGAAGTGTGGGGCTGAAAGGCACAAGCAACTGATATCCCGAACAATTAAGTGGTAGTATGAAAAGAAGATTGGCATTGTTAAGAGCGTTTATATATCCTACACAGTTATTGTTAATGGATGAACCATTTACTGGGCTAGATATTAATGTGAAACAAAACGTCATGAAACTTTTTATTAAGCTATGAAATAAAGATAAACGTACTGTTATTTTTGTTAGCCATGATTTAGATGAAACATTGTTGGTGGCTCATTACATTTATGTAATGAGTAACAAACCCATGCAAATTATGCAAACTATAAATGTTAATCAATCGCATAAGAATCGAACACTATATCAAAATAAAATAATTGATATTAAAAAAAACCTTTTACTTTTGACTAAAAAATGATAGGAACATGTTTCTATTACATTTGTTATATATCATGAACTTGACATATAATTTTAACCATGGGAAAATCGGCAATTTTAATAGATTCATCATTTGGGATAAAAGAAAATCAATATCCAGATGTTTATGTAATTCCGTTAGAAGTTATTGAAACAAATAATGGTAAGGTTACGTCGTACATGGATTTGGTTAATATTTCTAATGAGCAAATTTCTGAAAAAATAACCAAGGGAATAGATATTAAAACATCTCAACCCATTTTGGGAGAAGTTGTTAAGACATTAGATAAAATAACTCAAACTTATGATAATGTATATGCTTTGACTATACCTAGCACAATCTCAGGTACTTTTAACAACTGAAAAACATTAGAAGGTGAATATAAAAATTTAAAAGTTTATGATCAAACTATGGTTGGTCGTTTATCAGAATGAACAATTATGGATTTAGTGGAAGCAAACAAAAATGGTAAACTAGATGACACATATATTCAAAATTATTTAAAAACAATACGAAATAAACGTGTTGCCGCTTTAATTGTTCCTGATATTTCTCAACTAAAAAAAGGTGGTCGACTTAGTAATTTTAAATCTTTTTTAATCAAACTATTTGGATTGAAATTAATTATTACATTATCTAGCGAAGGATTGATTTTTAGAGATAAAGCTAAGGATGTAAAAGATTCAATTGAATGTGCTGACGATGAAATTGCTAAATTAATTCCATTAAAAACATCAAGCATAAAAAGATTTGTTGTATTTACTAATAGTAAAACCAATAAAACAATTGATATAGATTTATATAAGCAAATCGTCAAGACAATGTATCCTAAAGTTAAAATAGAGTATACAGAGCTTCCTACTATCATTATTGCTCATGTAGGCCCAAATTATTTTGCGATGGGAATAGATTTAGATTAGAATAGATATTTTATTTATTTTCTTCAAATCGATTTGCATCAAAGAAATCAATATTTTCTAAATCATTATTGTCTTGACTAATTTTTGGTAAATCTTGCAAGCTTTTAATACCAAATAAATTAAAAAACTTTTGGGTTACTTCGTACAAGTATGGCCTACCAGGTGTTTCAGCACGACCGGCATTAATAATTAATCCCAATGATTCTAGACGTTTGAGAGCACCATCGCTAGATGTGCCACGAATCTCATCTATTTTTACACCAGTGCACGGACTGTTGTACGCAACAATAGCTAATGTTTCCATAATGGCTGGCGTTAAAGGATTTTTCAAACGCACATCAATTAATTTTCCGATGAATTCCTTATTTTCAGGCTTAGTAAGTAAATAATAATGTGAGCCATAAATTTTAATGAGAAAACCACTATCAGGATTATCTTCGTAAGATGTTTTTATTTCTTTGACAATCTTACGAAGATCATCTGCAGGTAAATTAATAACTTTTTTAATGCTATTTATATCTATCCCATCATTTCCGCTAATGTATAAAATACTTTCAATAATTGATTTATTACTCATATAAAATCTCCTTAATTAAGAATTAATGAATCTTGCATTTCATCTTTTTGAGTATTTTTAGAAATTCAAATGTCATCATCCATGTCATTTTGATTTAAATTAATTTTACGATATTTTACTAATTCCAATAAAGCGGAAAAACATGTAACAATATATTGTTGGTTTAATTTTAATTCATCAACTTCTTTTAAAAAATCACTAAAAGAAATTTTTTCAATATTTTGATGTTTATCTAAAAAAAGTAAAACGTCTTTTTCAACATCATCAACAGCTAATTCTTGCACTAAAATTTTACGATGAGTAAACAACGCTAATTTTCACTTTTCAAAAGCTATTTCCATTGCTTTCATTAAACGGGTAGGATTAATGTTGTCTGGCAATTGCTCGATAGATGTATCTTCAGTAATATATGATTCTAAATCATCTGGTTGTTTAGCATACATTTCTAAACGACGATTTTGATTGTGCAATAATTTTGGAATTGTATTTTTATACTTACGATATTCAATAATGCGGTTTACTAAACGATCACGTTCTAGTTCAAAGCTCGAACTATTGACATCTAAATTCTCTACAGGTAAGACTTTTTTTGATTTTAATTCTAAGAGATAGGTAGCCATTGATAAATATTCACTAGCATCATCTATTGATATTTGATCAATGTAGCTTCTAATAAAATTTAAATATTGTGATGCCAAAGCGGCAATATCTAAATTTAATATATCTAATTTATGTTCACGAATTAATGATTCTAATAAATCAATTGGACCATCAAAAGTATTAAGTTTTAAATTAAGAATCGCTGGTTGTTGGTTCATTATTTTTTACATTCTCATCATTCGGCATTAAAATCTAAATGTTGTTCTGATTTAGCTAATTGGAAATTATTAAAATCAATTTGCAAATGACGATTACAATTATAGATTTTTTTAATTTTAGAAACGATTAGTTCGTCAGCTATGGGTGCAAATAGTTCGTAAATAGTTTTACCGCCAATAATATAAATATGTTTATTTTTATAATCGTTAATTAATTTTTGAATATCGTTGTAAACGATCACGCCTTCTTGTTTAAAATTAAGGTCATCAGAAATAACGATGTTTAATCTATTAACTAATGGTTTACCAATGGATTCAAATGTTTTTTGCCCCATCACTACTATTTGATTATGGGTGATGCTGCGAAAGTGGGCCATTTCCTCTTTGATAGACCAAGGCAATAGATTGTCAATACCAATACCTCCATTTAAATCTTGTGCTCATATTAAACTAATCATATTAAACAGCTACCTCCGCTTTAATGACGCCTTGAGGATTGTAGTCAATCAACTCAAAGTCTTCTATAGTAAATTCTCCAATATTTTTTGGAATATTTTTAATTTTTAATTTAGGTAATTTACCCGGAATACGCCGAAGTTGTTCGTTTACTTGGTCAAGATGATTTACATATATATGTAAATCACCAAATGTATGGACAAACTCTTTTGGTTTTAAACCAGTCATAGCGGCAATGATATAAACGAGTAATGAATATGATGCGATGTTGAATGGTACGCCTAGGAAAGCGTCAGCGCTTCTTTGATATAACTCACAAGAAAGCCCACCATTACCATCAACGTAAAATTGGAATAAAGAGTGACAAGGCGGCAAAGCCATCTTATCAACTTCAGTTGGGTTTCAAGCGCAAACAATTAGACGACGAGAATTAGGGTTATTTTTAATTTGATCAATCACATTTTGTAATTGATCAACACCTAAAAAATTACGTCATTGTTTGCCATATACAGGGCCAAGATTGCCATGTTTTTTTGCAAAAGTTGAATCACTTTTGATTTTATCGATAAATTCTTTTAACGTTTCACCTGTAAAATCTTCTGTTTTCTTAAATAATTCGTATGGTCATTCGTTTCAAATATTGCAGTTGTTATCTACTAAATATTTAATATTCGTATCACCACGGATAAATCAAATTAATTCATGAAATACAGATTTATAGAAAACTTTTTTTGTAGTTAATAAAGGAAAATATTCACTGATATCATAGCGATTTTGATAACCAAATGTTGAAATGGTGTCAATCCTGGTACGATTGTGGCGAGACTCTCCGTTCTTTAAAATATGTTGTAATAATTCAAGATATTGTTTCATTGGAAATTTCTAATAGTCTTTTACGAAAACTGGTTTATTTTCTTGTATAGATTTATGCATCGATGTGTAACGATCTGCTATTTGTTGGCGAACAAGCTCACTAACAAATTGATCTTTAACATTTACAAAAGTATGATGATTCATAATACTTAACACTTCTACATAAACAATTTTCTTTTTATTTTTAAATTCTTTATTGTGGTCCATTAATCCACTAGAACCATAAATTACAATCGGCACTATAGGAATATATGACTTCTGAGCCACTTTAATAGTTGCTGGTTTCATTTCAGCAATTTCATGATGATAGATTCTAGTGCCTTCAGCAAAAATAATTACACTACGTCCTGCGTTAATTGTTTGGATTTCTTCTTCAAAGGCTTCATACTGTTGGCGCATATTACCTCGATCAACGTAAATAGTGTCAATTAAATCCATTGCTGCTTTTACATATTTAGAACTTTGGTTTTCAGTTTTAGATAGCATGCTAAAATATGGTAGACCTTCTTGTTCGAAAAGGATTTTAATTAAAATAATCGGATCTATTTGAGATTTGTGGTTAGCAATAAATAAAACTGGTTTTTTAGGAATATTTTCAAATCCTTTGCTTTCAGCCTTAATATGTTTGATATATAAAAGTTTTTTACATAATTTGTAAACTATTTTATAGCGATCAACTACTAAAAATGATTCACCCATCTGTTGATATTTTTTTACTTTACTTTTTAATCTTAAGATACCAATAATAAATGATAAAAAAACAAAAGGCAGTCCGAGAAAATGAAGGATATTAAGTATAATTTTTTTCATTGTTTGAATTATATATTAATTAATTTTTAATTTATAAGTAGCGAAACTAATGTTAAATTAGTTGTTTTCTCTTTGGGTTTTATTTCGATGGTTGTATAAATGTGTGCGTAAAAAAAGCAAAACCAAGGAGATAATTAGTTATGAAGTATAATACTAGTCGTATGAAAAAAGTAGTTCGTAAAGTGGAATTTACTAGACTACATAAAACTACCATAAATGAATTGCTGTTAACATTCATTAACTAAGTAATTAATACTGCTCGATAATATTTATCTACAATAATTGTAGATAATTCATAAAGATACATAAAAGGAAATAAAATATGACAATAAAAATAATTACAGATAGCGACAACAAAGTGGCTGTGTTCAAATCTCATGATGCTGCAGCTGAATACATCATTAATCATAAAAATGCGATCAAAATTAAAAATGCTAAAGGAAGCGTAAAAATTTCATCTAAAAAAGAATACATAAAATGAGTTAATAGCTTGTAAATGACTAAAATAGTAATTTTTTCTCGAATTGCAGAAAAAGATATAAAGACATATAAACATAACAAGCAAACTGCTATTGTAGCTAGAATTTGAGAGCTAATAAATGACATTGATGCTAATGGCGAAATAATTGGTATAGGCTCACCAGAACGTTTGTACCGTCAACAAAAATACATGGGTTGGTATAGCAGAAAAATTGAAATTGATGGTAAAGACACATTCAACCGCCTAGTGTATACAGTTACTGAAGATTTAATTATTATTTTAGAGTGTAAGGGTCATTACGGAGAAAAAATCGACATTTAATACACATCTATAAACTATATCTACAATAATTGTAGATATTAAATTACACAATAATTGTAGATATTAAATTATCTATAAAATTTATCGATAAGTTTATAAACTAAATGGAAAATTTGTTTTCTATTTAAATCGAATAGATTAAGATATTCATGTACCTGCGACTAGATGCATCGGATTGTATCCGGGGATCCCAGCTTAAGCTGACCGGTCAGGTACATGGAGGCTATTGCTAAACATGGCAATAGTCGCCGCGCATGCATCGCCTTAGGGAAACCTTTGGTGTCATATCAGAGTTTATTACGCCTCCAGCGTAAACCACTGCCATATGATAATAGTCCTCGTACGAACCAAACACCTGATGTCCCTGACTACATGGTGTTTTTCGTTTTATATCCCCTTCAATGACAGAAGCATATGCTCTAAAATAGTAATTTTAGGGGGTATAACTATGTCTACCCCACCTCGAAATAACGAAATTAGAAGGGTTTCTGTGCGTCGTTTTCATAGCCAAAACTATAAAAATACCATTTTATGTCACTTTAAATTAAAAAACACTTAGTGTTTATTCTAAGTGTTTTTTGATAAGTTTTTGAGACTTACGGGTTACCCTAACTCCATAAATATTCTATTACATTTATTCTCAAAACACAAAAAATATAGATACTATTTATATATCTCTTATTTTCAAGACTTACCAATAATATCTGTTAACTTTTTAATTTTTAATGTTTTCATTACATTGGGTAAATCATTAATAATATTCTTACAAGCATAAGGATTAATTAAATTTTCTGAACCAATTTGAACAGCTGTAGCGCCGGCATACATTATTTCAATTACATCTTCAGCATTACTTACACCACCACAACCAATAATAGGAATATTAACATTTTGTGAACACAAAAAAACCGCCCTAAGTGCCATGGGTTTAATTGCAGGCCCGCTCAAGCCACCGATTTTATTAGCCATAATCGGTTTACCATAATTTAAATCTATGCGCATGCCGGGAACTGTATTAATTAAAACTAGCCCATCAGCACCAGCGTTTTCTGCAGTTTTAGCCATTAATACAATATCGTTTACTTGTGGCGATAATTTTATGTAAAGTGGTTTATTTGCCATTTTTTTTAAAGTTTTGATTAATAGAGTTAATGAATTTGGATCAGAATCAAATTTCATACAACCTTTATCAACATTAGGACAACTTACATTAACTTCAAAAATAGCAATATTATTTAAGTGGTTTAGTTTTTTAACTAATGTAACATAATCTTCAATGGTTGTAGCGGCTATATTTGCAATAACTTTTTTTTTAAAAACTTTTGTTAATAGTGGAAAATAAAATTGAATAATGTGATCTACTCCAGAGTTTTGTAAACCAATAGAATTAATCATTCCCGAAGGTGCTTCACAAATGCGAGGTACATCATTACCATAACGCGGGTTAACAGTTATTGCTTTCAAAGCAATAGAACCTAATATATTTAAATCGTAAAATTGTGTATGTTCAGCACCAAAACCAAATGTACCGCTAGCTGGAATAATAGGATTATCCAAAATTCATTTACCTAATTTAATTTTTAATGCTTTATTTATCATAACAAATCCTCGCTTTTAAAAATTGGACCGTTTTTGCAAATCCGTTGCTCACCTTTGCGAGTTTTAATAGAACACCCCATACATGCACCAAAGCCACAACCCATTCGTTCGTCTAAGGATAATTGTCCATTTTTGTTATTTTTAAAAATGGCTTTAAGCATATTGGTAGAACCGCAAGCATAATAGTAATGATTTTGTAAGTTATGTTTATTGATAATTTTGACCACATTACCATTTTCACCAAAACTACCATCATCTGTACAAATGTGTGCATTAGGATTAAGTTTTTTTATTTCTTCTACTAAAAAAACTTTTTGTTTATTAGTGAAACCACATACTAATTCGTATTTGATTTTATGTTGATTAAAATATTTAGCTAAACACAATATCGGTCCTATACCGCTGCCACCCGAAACTAATAATGGTACCCCATATTTACTCTCGTATTTGTAATTGTTACCGAGATTTTCTAAGATGTCTATCTCTTGTTGTGCCTGCATTTTACTTAAGGCCATAGTACCGTTACCAATTATTTCATAAATGAAACTATACGAGTTCTTAGTAAAATCTGACACACCCATTGGTCGTCTTAGGTAAAAACCTGGAATTTTAATATTAATAAATTTTCCAGGTTTAATCCATTGGGTATTTTTAGAAAAAATAGTCATTCTATAAACAAATGCATTAAGTTTTTCATTTTTGAGAATCATACTTAGCATTATAAATGCCTAAAACCGTTGTAGCTATATTTAAAATTTATTGATTTAGATTCAAACTTGTAGGATAATATGTCGCAATTCATTTATGGGTTCCAATTCTTCCGCCGTATTAAGACAAAAAAAGTTATTTGCTGATAAAAATATCTGAATATCAGTGTTAATTGTTTCTATTCCAGCACTAGTTTTAGGATTAATGGCTGGTTTGTTTGCTTTTTGTGATCAATTAATGATGGTAAAATTTATTCCAGAATTTTTAAATGTTAGTGATATTTGAAAAGGCACAACATTTAATGATTATGCAAATATATATAGTACTCATAGTTTAAATCAAGAATTCTTGATAAATCCCAATGAAGCTATTGCCTCTATCATTAGAACTGCTGTAGCTTATAGTGCACCAATTACAGTTTTTATTAACGCCGCTGCATTGCTACTAGGTAATGGTACTGCTATCAATTATTCTAAATATAATGGTGCTAAAAATTTAACGATGGCTCAAAAAACTTGGACACAAGGTTTTTATGGTAATTTAATTTTAAGCATTTTTATTACTGTAATTTGCTTGGGTGGTTGTACATTACTGATTAATTTAGAACAAGGACAAGGGTTAAATGATCAGTTAGAAAGAATCCGATCAACTGGTGCCTTTAGCACAGATGAGATGAATAAAATTACAGGTTTTTATACACAATACTATGCTCAAGTGAAACAATATGCTTCTCAATATATTTACATAATGGGAGCAGGATGCATATTTGCAATGTATTCACAATTTATCTCATTATTAGTTATTGCCGAAGGTAGGCAAACAATTGTAGTAATCGCTTCCACAGTATGTAATGGACTCAATATTTTACTCGATTGAGTCTTTATTAAATATGCTCACCAAACAATGATTGGTGGTGCAGTTGCGACTGACATCGGTTGATTACTCAACACACTAATTTGTTTTGGATATGTTATTTACTTAGAGCGACGCAATGATACCAATTTACATTTAAAAGCATTACGACGCATTAATTTCAAATTACGTGATTACTCAGAACTATTTGCTTTAGGACTACCATCTTTTGTTCGTAATCTTTCTATGGCAATCGCCACAACTATTCAAGTCTCATTACTAGTAAAGGTGGCGGATTCGGTATCTGGCGAACACGGTATTAGTGATTACCAAAGTATTTATGGTGGTGTAAATGCCATTGCTAATTTATTTTGGACTGCTATGTTTGGTATTATCAACGGAGCACGAATTATTTGCTCTTACAATTATGGTGCTAGAAATTTTAAACGTGTTCGTTATTCTTATTGGACATTAATTGTTTATGCATTAATCTATTGTGGCATAGCATTTAGTCTAGTATGTTATGTTGGGAATACTTTCTTTTTGAATTTATTTGACATTAGCAAGACATCAACGTTATACGGCCTAGCAAACTATATATTAAAAATAGCAATACTTCAAATGTGCATCACTGCTATCGGCATTGGCGGTATGATGATTTTCCAAGCAACAGGTCGTTGATGGAGAGCGGTGATTGCTGGCGCTATGCAAGGGATTATCTATTGTATCCCTTTAAGCTTTTTATTCCAGTATGTGGCAATTCAAAACAAATCAATTGACTTGTTCCTATGGTGTCCATTTATCGTTGTATCATGTTCTGCACTAACTATTTTGATATGAAGTGGTATTTATATTTTTCATCATTTCTTAGATAAACATGCCAAACAAGCGGTTAGTTTAAAAAATGTGAAAAATGTAGAACAAGAAACGAAGTTACTTAAAAAACACATTGATTAATCTTCTTCGCACTTTTTAATTTTCTTATCACGAATATAATCTCTTTCTGTTCGATGATAGCTATATTCTTTGTTTTTTCATTTACGTGCTTTACCCATGACTATTGACCCAATTGATATATATTTTATAAAAAAAAAAAAAAAAACTCTTGCGAATTGCTAAGAGTTCTATATCGGGGAAACGGTTTTAGTTTTATTGGTGCTTTTTAATTATGCTTTTAAGTGAATCAACTTATTAATTGAATCAGTCTATTAAAAGCAGAATTAAAAGCAACCATAAAGGCGCTACTTTAAATGCCTATTACGGAGGCACAAATTGATTATAAAATTTAATAAAAATAGTAAGGCATTTTCCATTCCAAACAACATTCCCTAATCTTTTAGAAAAAAAATGATAATTTCTAATAGTTATAATCAACGGGAAAAAAGTCACTGAACTTTTACACACTTGAGAAGTGCGAGCACTAAAAATTAATTAAGTGGTAAAGTTAGATCATAAATCTATCGTTGAGCGGAAGGAATTGTCACTTGAGCCATATCTCAAAATGTACTTGAAAAATTATTTAATTGATCTATATTTGTCGTTACAATATAAGATTTATCGGTTGGGAAAGTGTACGTTGCTGTTACTCATCCTGAAGCAGGAGGAATGGTAGAATAAAATTGCGTCCAATCATTTGAGATTTGATTCACGTCTTTAAAAACACATTGAAAGGCATGCGCAGGGCCGGGATAATAACCTGATACAAATACTACCCATGCATCAAAATCATCGTCGATGGTTGAACCGTTTAAAAATAGTATTTCATTTGTATAATCTGGAGGTGCTGATGGTTTTGGGTTAGTAGCAGGGCAATTAACTGTCAGACCTTTTAAATCCATTCCTTCTTGTAAATATCTTAAAGATAATTGAGATGGTAGAAAGACAGTTACAGAGGTAAAAACAGTTGTTGCCTGTAATTGTACATTATCTACCGTGCCTGTACATTGAATAGCAATATGAGTTGGGAGTATCGTTTGTGTAACTGGTATACCCTGTATTAGACCAGTATCTGTCATCTTAATACCTTTTGGAAGTTGTGTGCCTGGATCTATATAAAATTTAGGGTTGCTTACCGTGGCAGATTCTGGCCCAGTAACACTTAAATGAATAACGTCAATAGGCAGACCAACAGTTCAACTATATGAATCTTTTAGACCAGAAATGGTTAAAGTACCAGCAGCAACCACAAAATCTATCGTGCGTTCTTTTTCTATTCCAGGATAACTTGTGCTTGTCACTTTAAAAGTAACCGCATAAGTCCCCGTGTCCGCGGTTGTGATTCCACTAATTTCACCAACGTTTGAAAAAGAAATACCAGTTGGAAGGCTGCCACTTGTTATGGCATAGACTGCATCAGTTAATACCACATTTGTGTTAGTTTTGGTTGTTATTGTTATTTCTTGCATATTCACAGTTTGTGTTAAGTGAATTTGATGTGGAACATCTACAATGAAGCTAGACGCTACTTGTTCAGAAATATTTAAAGTAATAGTAATTGTGTTAGATTGGATTTTAGGATGAGATGGGCTGTGGGCAGTAATATGAGATACATATATGCCAGATTCTTGAGGGATACCTTTATATATACCTGTAGTAGAATCAAAGGTACAACCATTAATATTGAGATCTGTTTCATAAACGGCATCAGTGATTGCTTTATTTTTATTAGTCATGGCATGAATGGGCTCCATTCCTGTCAACGGACTTTTAGTTGTCGCATTAATTGTTGTTACTTCTTCTGTTAACACAATTTTTTCTTCTTCACTGCATGAAATAGTAGTAAAAAGAGGGGGCAAAATTAAAACGGCTAGAGAAATATATAATGCTCACTTAGCTGCTTTTGTTCATTTTTTCATATTTTATCTCCTTTGTGAAAATAATCAACTAGACAATAAAAAAAGCAAGAACTAGCAAATGCTAAATTCTTGCTTTTAAGAAAAGCTAAAGCGTCAAGAGCAACTAAGTTGCTCTCTCTCTCTCT